>CAZRUT010000046.1:0-7373 GCA_964603215.1 uncultured Nitratifractor sp. | reverse complement strand
ACCCGACGATGCGTTCGGTCCCAACAGTTTTGTCCGGGTATTCGGGAAGCCCGAATCCCACGTCGGCCGCCGCATGGCCGTCAGCCTGGTGCTCGATGCAGACGTGGAAGCCGCCAAAGAGCGGGCCAAGGCGATCGTAGGATCGATCACGGATCATTGAGCGACGCAAAAACCGTTTAATCTCAATTTACCAAAACACACTATAATGCCAAACAAAAACTGAGGGACGTTATGAAGTTTTTTAGCCGAGTCATCCTTCCCGTATTGCTATGTATCTACATAGCGATCGAGACGTATGCCAAACTGCACCATACATCAATTTGCGGTACCGAGGGGTGTGAGTTGGCGGGAGAATTGCTGAAATTCAATTCCATCTACCTCAATTATTTCGGTGGTGTCGGAGCGTTGTTTATTGCTATTTTTGGCTGGTTTTCGCTCCGAAACAGTGCTGTGGAGAAACTCTTTTATGTGACGCTTTACGCTGCCATCGCATTTGAGTCGATCATGATCAGCTACCAAATCATTGCCAATCCGGAGCCGTGCATCTTCTGTCTGGGGGTGTACGGCGCGCTGCTGGTGACTGCCCTGCTCTCCCATGGCCGCTACCTGTTCTATGCACTTCCGGCCATTGCCGCACTGTTTGTTTCCATGAATATGCTCGACATGACCCAAAACAGAGCGATTATTCCGGTCGAAGGGACTTACCTCATCCACTCGGAAACATGCCCCCACTGCAAAAAGGTCAGGACCTATTTTCATGAGCACCATATCGCCTATACCGGGATTCCCGTACAGGACACCAATGCCCGGTTTTTTATCAAACAGCTTGGGATACATTCCATTCCGGTGCTGGTCATCCAAAAAGGCAACCTTTCCAAGGTCATCAAAGGGGACAAAGCGATCATCGCTTATTTTGCGAACAAGGCAACCAATCGGACATCCGGGGCGAACCAATCCTCTTCGGCCGATGCGCTGATCCAGGGTGGCGGCGATGCAGGCGGGTGCTCACTGGACAATCAGATTGGCACCAACCCGGGCGAAGAGAGCAGCTGTGAACAAGATGCAGCGGTGCCGTTGCGGTGACGAACAGCAGACACACCGCCCCGATCGTGCTGCCGGTGCAGCCATCCATGCCGATTGACAGCGACCCAACCAAAAAGGAATTTCAATGACGCTATCCCTGCTGGATGCCGATACACTCGGTGCCGACCTCGACCTTGGCCCCCTCGAAGCGTTTGGCACGCTGACAATCTTCGATACAACCGCACCCGAAGAGCGGACCGCACACATTGCCGATGCCGATATCATCATCACCAACAAAGTCATCATCGATCGTGAAATCATCGAAAAAGCCCCGACACTCAAACTTATTTGCGTGGCGGCGACAGGCATGAACAATATCGACCTCGAAGCGGCCCAAGCACGGGGGGTTTCCGTACGCAACGTCGCCGGATACTCGACGGACAGTGTGGCGCAGCATACATTTGCCATGTTGCTGCACCTTGTCGAGAAAATGGAGTATTACAGCCTCTATGCCCGGGGTGGAGCGTGGAGCCACAGTCCAATCTTTACCCATCTGGAACAACCATTTTGGCAAATCAAAGGGAAGCGATTCGGGATTATTGGGATGGGGGCAATCGGCCAGCAGGTCGCCCAAATCGCTACGGCATTCGGTGCGGAAGTGGTGTACCATTCTACCAGCGGCACCAACACCGGACAGCCCTATCCTGCACTGACGCTGGAGTCGCTGCTGGCAACCTGCGACATTGTCAGCATTCATGCGCCGCTGAATCCAAAGACAGAACATCTGCTCAATGAAGCGACACTCCCCATGCTGCGCGACGGTGCGGTTTTGCTCAATCTGGGCCGGGGCGGTATTGTGGACGAAAAGGCTTTGGCCCAGGAGCTGGATCGGCGCGAACTCTATGCCGCTCTGGATGTGGTAGCCCAGGAGCCGATCCCCAGCTGGAATCCCCTGATGCACATTCAGCATTCCGAGCGGCTTCTGCTCACGCCGCACATTGCATGGGCCAGCCGGGAGTCACGCAGAAAACTGCTCAAAGGGATCGTAGCCAATATCGAAGATTTTATCGCCGCCACATAAGCCGTCTGCTAAGCCCATTGTGCGTGTTACCTATTGTTAGAGGTACCCTCAATTTTGTGCTTGCACTTGAAGCAGACGTATGCTGTCTTGCCCCGGAGGGTTTTTTTGCCCATAAGGTAGCCGCATTCGGGACAGTGCTTCTCCACCGGTTCAAAGTTGGCGATAAATTTGCATTTGGGGTAGTTGATACAGCCGAAGAACGTGCCGCGCCGCCCCTGACGCTCCTGAAGCGTGCCGCCGCACTCCGGACAGGGAATTTTTAGTGCACGCGGAGCAACAAGCGGTTTGGCATTTTTACATTTTGGGTAGGCGGAGCAGGCGAGAAATTTGCCGCGGCGGCCATTTTTGATCACCATAGGACTGCCGCACTTTTCACAGACCTGATCGGTCGCTTCAGGCTGTTCCGGCTCGTCGCCATCAATGTTTTTTGTGTATTTGCACTTGGGGAAATTGGAGCAGGCAATAAACGGTCCATAGCGCCCTTTTCGCTGAAGAAGCTCGTGACCGCACTGGGGGCATTTCTCTCCGGTCGGGATGGCGACTTTGAGGGACTTGATTTCCTCCTTTCCTTTGGCAATCTTCTCCATGAACGGCCCGTAAAATTCGGCAAGCACCTCTTGCCAGTTTGCCTCCCCCTCGGCAATGCGATCGAGGGTCTCTTCCATCGTGGATGTGAAACGGCTGTCAACGATTTCGGGAAAATGCTTCTCCAGTAGCTCAATAACCGTAAAGGCAATCTCGGTAGGGTGGATTCTCTTCTGCTCCAACTCAATGTAGCGACGGGTCTGAAGAATGGTCACAGTGGGGGCATAGGTGCTGGGGCGTCCGATACCGAGGCTCTCAAGTTTTTTGATCAGGCTGGCCTCATTGTAGCGGGCAGGCGGCTCGGTGAAATGCTGTTCTGCTTCGACTCGCGTCAATGTAGCAGCCTGCCCCTGGATAAGCTCCGGAAGAAGGCGGTCTTTTTCGTGGTAGCCGGTCACACGATAAAAACCGTCGAAAAGCATGGTGCGGCCGGTGGCCTTGAATACGGAGCGCTCTCCCGCAAACAGGATCGTCTGGGTCTCGAACACTGCTTCGGTCATTTGGCAGGCGAGAAAGCGGCTGTAAATGAGACGGTAGAGCTTGCGTTCATCATTGCCGAGGTGGGCAGCCGCCATTTCCGGAGTGAAGTCAATGCGGGTGGGACGGATCGCTTCGTGCGCTTCCTGAGCCCCTTTGGATTTGGAGGCATAGAATTTTGGCTTGGGCGGCAAGTATTGCTCCCCATACACGCCTCCGATAAAATCGCGTGCCGCCACAACCGCTTCCCGGGCGAGGTTTAGGCTGTCGGTACGCATGTACGTGATCAGCCCCATGGTTCCCTGGTCGGTCTTGACCCCTTCGTAGAGCTTTTGGGCGATCATCATGGTTTTTTTGGGCGAGAAACCGAGCTGGGTCGAAGCCGATTGCTGGAGCGTCGAGGTCATAAACGGCGGCGGGGTTTTGGTTTTGCGTTTGGCGGTCTCGATGGAGGCCACACGGAACGATTCGACACGGGCCGAATCGACAATGAGACTGGCCGCCTCCTCATTGGTCAGCGTCATTTTGTCAATCTTTTTTCCGGCGTAGCTGTAAATGGATGCTTCGATGGTCTGCGCGAACAGCGCATCGACCGTCCAGTATTCTTCGGGCTTAAACGCGCGGATCTCCCGTTCGCGGTCGACGACAATCTTGAGGGTGGCGCTTTGAACGCGTCCGGCACTGAGTCCCTTCTGGATTTTGTTGGCCAGGAGCGGAGAAAGCTTGTATCCGACGATCCGATCCAGCAGACGGCGGGTTTGCTGCGCATCGACACTCTCCATATCGATCGTGCGGGGGGTTTCCAGTGCATGCGTGATGGCGCGTTGGGTAATTTCATGAAAGACGATGCGGGGTAATGTGGTTGGCTCTTTTCCGATTGCTTTGGCAATGTGGTATCCGATCGCTTCTCCTTCACGATCCTCGTCCGTCGCGATGTAGATGGTATCGGCGGCCTTGGCCAGCTTCTTGAGCTCTTTGACGGTAGCGGCAGCCTCTTTGGGGATGGAGTATTTGGGAACAAAAATCCCCTGCTCATCGATGGTGATCCCAAACGTACTTTTGGGAAGATCGCGGATGTGCCCTTTGGAGGCGACGACGGTGTAGCCGCGACCGAGAAAGTTACTGATGGTGCGGGCTTTTGCCGGCGACTCGACGATGATGAGGTTGCTCATGGTGTTTCTTTGTGGCGAAATAATTTGGACGGCATTGTAGCACAAAAGTCTAAATGGGGAGCAGGCGAAACGTCCGCAAGCCGGCGCCTATTTGGGTTCTTTAAAAATGCGCGGCAGGGTGATGCCGGTCTGACTTTGATATTTTCCCCGGCGGTCGGCATAGGTCGTTTCGCAGGCTTCATCCCCTTGCAAAAACAGGACCTGTGCGATCCCCTCATTGGCATAAATTTTTGCCGGAAGGGGGGTGGTATTGGAAATTTCGATGGTGATGTGCCCTTCGAAACCAGGCTCGAACGGCGTGACGTTGACGATGATTCCGCAACGGGCATAGGTGCTTTTGCCCAGACAGATCGCCAGGGTATCAGAGGGCATCCGAAAATATTCGATTGTGCGTGCCAGCGCAAAAGAATTGGGCGGCACGATGCAAACCTCCCCCTTGAAGTCGACGACATTATTTTCATCAAAATCTTTGGGATCCACCACTTCGGCATTGATATTGGTAAAGATTTTGAATTCGTCGGCCACGCGGATATCGTAACCATAGCTGCTCAGGCCGTAACTGACAATGTCTTTGGCGATCAGCTCTTCGCTGAAAGGGGTGATCATCCCCTGTTCGAGAGACTGGGTGCGAATCCATGTGTCCGATTTGAGTCCCATTTTGATCCTTTGTATCCGATTTTTGTTTGAAAATTGTCTTTTCTGCGTCGGCGTGATAGTAAGATTGTGGTATTATATCCAACTTAAAATTTTAGGAGCCTATCATGAAATTTGACGAGATCAAAGAGTTGACCCGAATTTTTGGCAAAAGCAAGCTGGACAAAATGAAGATCAAAATGAAAGATTTTGAGCTGGAGCTGGAGAAGGGGGCGGAAGCCTCGGTCATTCCGGCGACAGCGCCCGCAGCGGCCATCCCCGCGCCCGCGCCCGCGCCAGCACCTTCGACGACCGAGGATGCCCCGGCGGCCGCAGTCCCGGTGCCCCGAGGCGACACCATCGTCTCCCCAATGGTGGGGACTTTCTATGCATCACCGTCTCCCGATTCTCCTCCGTTTGTGCAGGCTGGCGATATGGTCAAAAAAGGGCAGGCTCTGTGCATCCTTGAGGCGATGAAGATCATGAACGAGATCGAAGCAGAGTATGACTGCAAAATTCTCGACGTACTGGTGGCCGACGGTGAAGCAGTCGAATACGACAAACCCCTCTTTATCGTCGAAAAGCTCTGATCATGGGAGAACGCAAAACAATCCGGCGGATCCTGATTGCCAACCGCGGCGAGATCGCGCTGCGGGCGATTCGGACGATCAAAGAAATGGGCAAAGAGGCCGTCGCCGTCTATTCCACCGGCGATCGCGATGCGGCATACCTCCGTTTTGCCGATGCAGCAATTTGCATCGGGGGAGAAAAAAGCAGTGAGAGTTATCTCAACATCCCCGCCATCATTTCGGCCGCAGAACTGAGCGGGTGTGATGCTGTGTTCCCCGGGTACGGTTTTTTGAGTGAAAATCAGGATTTTGTCGAGATATGCGAACATCATGGGCTCACGTTTATCGGTCCGAGCGTGGCCGTCATGGACATGATGAGCGACAAATCCAAAGCCAAACAGGTGATGGCCGAGGCAGGCGTCCCCACAATTCCCGGCAGTGATGGGGCGGTTCCCGATGCGGAGACTGCACGTAAACTGGCTGACACCATGGGGTATCCGGTGATTCTCAAGGCTGCCGCCGGTGGTGGTGGACGCGGGATGCGGGTGGTCACATCATCCGATCGGATGGAGCATGCCTTTTTTGCCTGCGAATCCGAAGCAGTCGGTGCCTTTGGCGACGGGACGCTCTACATGGAGAAATTCATCGAGGCGCCCCGTCATGTCGAAGTGCAGGTGATGGGAGATCGCCACGGACATGCGATCCATCTGGGTGAGCGGGACTGCTCCATGCAGCGGCGACACCAGAAACTGATCGAGGAATCTCCGGCACAGGTACTCGACGCGGCCCGTCGGACGGAGCTGCACGCAGCAGCCGTGCGGGCGACCCGACACATCGGATACGAAAATGCCGGGACGTTTGAATTTCTGGTAGACAAACACAACGACTTTTATTTTATGGAGATGAATACCCGCCTTCAGGTGGAGCACTGCGTCAGCGAAGCGGTCAGCGGACTGGACATCATTGAGTGGATGATCCGTGTCGCCGAAGGAGACGCCCTTCCGAAGCAGGAGGAGATTGCATTGTCGGGGCATGCCATCGAATGCCGCATCACGGCGGAAGATCCGGTACGCTTCCTCCCCAGTCCGGGCAAAATTACAGGATGGATTGCCCCCGGCGGCAAAGGCGTTCGTATCGACACCCATGCCTATTGCGGCTATACCGTCCCGACCCATTACGACTCGATGATCGGCAAACTGATCGTCTGGGCTCCGACCCGCAAGCAGGCAATCGCCAAAATGCAGCGGGCACTGGATGAATTTGAAGTCGAAGGGGTGCGCACCACGATCGATTTTCACCGCAAAATGATGCGCAACCCCGATTTCCGATCCAACCGTTTCGATACAAAATATCTCGAAGATTACCGAGGCTGATACACCTCCACCATTCAAGAAAGGTTTTATGCGTATGACTGTAACCCGTTTTGCCCCCTCCCCCACCGGCTACCTTCACGTCGGCGGCTTGCGCACTGCTCTGTTTTCCTGGCTGACGGCCAAGCACCGTGGCGGATCTTTTCGGCTGCGGATCGAAGACACGGACCGGGAGCGCAATTCTGAAGAAGCACGTGATGCCATCCTCCAGGCATTTGACTGGGTTGGGATGGATTATGATGATGAAGTTGTGTACCAATCCAAACGATTGGACCTCTACCGTAACCATATCGACCGCTTGCTCGAAACGGGCAAAGCATACCGATGCTACATGAGCCGTGAAGAGCTGGATGCGCTCCGGACGGCGCAAACAGCACGCGGGGAGCGGCCCCATTATGACGGCCGTTATCGTGACTTTGACGGTACGCCGCCGTCGGGAATCGACCCGGTCATTCGCATCAAG
>CAZRUT010000045.1:0-7586 GCA_964603215.1 uncultured Nitratifractor sp. | reverse complement strand
ATCCTTGAAGACAGCGGTGCGGTGCTGCTGATTGGCTCTGCCAAGTTTGAAAAAGTGATTCATGCTTCCAGGGCCAAAACATTGTGCCGACACGTGATCTGGGAGGGGGGAATGCGCCTGACGGATGCAGACAATGTCTCCTTTGAGCAGGCACTGGAACAAAATTTGACGACGCAACCGGTCATGCGGACACTGGATGATTTGGCCGTCTTTTTCTACACATCAGGCACCACCGGCAAGCCCAAAGGAGCCATGCTCACCAACAAAAATATTTTTTCCAATGCCGAATCGGGTAGCATGATTATGAAAATTACCCCCAAAGACCGCTTTATTGTCTTTTTGCCAATGTTTCACTCATTTGCCTTTTCGATCGGTATCATTCTGCCACTTTACCAGGGAGCAAGCATCGTCATCATCAAATCGCTTCAGCCGTTTAGTAACATTTTCAAACAGACATTACTGAAGCGGGTGACAATCTTTTTTGGCGTTCCCGATGTCTATGCCGCCATTGCCCGCGCCAAACTTCCATGGTATTTTATGTGGTTCAACCGGATTCGGGTTTTTATCTCCGGTGCTGCTGCCCTCCAGCCCCAGACCCTCGATGCGATGAACAAAAAATTCAAACGCGCAACACTGCTGGAGGGATACGGCCTTAGCGAAAGCTCCCCGGCAACAGCCCTCAACCCACTCCACAAACCCAAACACAAATCGGTTGGCCCGGCGATGCCCGGTTTTGCAATCAAAGTGGTTGATGCCAATATGGTTGAAGTGCCGCGCGGCGAAGTGGGCGATATCATTTTGCATGGCGACCACATCATGCAGGGGTACCTCAATCGTCCTGAAGCAACCGAAGAGACCATCATCAACGGCTGGCTCCTGACGGGCGATATGGGCTACATGGATGCAGAGGGGTATCTGTATATTGTTGACCGCAAAAAAGATCTCATCATCTCCAAAGGGATCAACATCTATCCGCGTGAAATCGAAGAGGTTATCGATGATTTCGACGGCATCAAAGTGAGTGCAGTCATTGGTATTCCTGACGAGAAGAGTGGTGAGATTCCCGTAGCCTATCTTGAGCTCGAAGAGGAGTGGAGCACCATTGATGAACACGCGCTCCGTGCCCATTTGCGCACACGGCTGGCCAATTTTAAAATTCCCCGGCAGATACATACCATCGATGCCCTCCCAAAAAATGCTACGGGCAAAGTGCTCAAGCGGGTATTGAAGGAACACATAAACGGATGAAACATTTTCTCGATTTTCTCGATGCAAATCCGGTCGCCGGTGCACAGATTTTCCCGCACCTGAAATGCTCAGTTCCGGAAGCAGAAATTCTTCAGACTGTGTGCCGTCGGTACGCTTCAGGGCGTGATGAGGTGCCGGTGCTGGAGCTGCTTCAGGAGCAATACGGAACACGTTATGCCGATTATATTCCTCGGTTGCCTTTGATAAAAAATCTTATTGATATGGGGTGGTTGATGCCGGTCAGCCTCATGAATCAGCACAGTGCGGATGTGTCGCTACTGGAGCTGCTTGCCATTTCGATGGCTCCCACAGTGGTGATGCTGCGTCTGCTCGAAGAAGGATCACTCGAATTGACGCTGCCGGAAATCAAGCCCTACACCGATCATCTGGAGTACCTGCAGGATCAATTCGACGTGATCGAAATGCTGCATAAGATTGCGACAGTCAAGCAGGGGTTTACACATGACTCTCTCAATGTCGGCCGCATGAAAAACAAGTTGACACTGTTGACGCAGCGGATCAATGAACGGATTGCTGTCAGTACGGAACCGATTGTGGTTGAAGCGTTTTTCAAAGAGAAAAAACTTGACGAACGGGAGCAACGCATTTTTCTCGCTTTGCTCAAAGAGGAATACAGCGGTGGTGAAGGACAGTTTCGAGACATGAATACCCTGATTGAACTGATCAGCTTCGATGAGTACGAAAAGATAAAGAACCGTGCATTGCTTGAAGAAGGGTCGCGCCTGATTACCGAAGAAATTATTGATTATGAAGAAATCCTCAATATGTTTGGCGGCATCAGCCGGTCGTTTTATCTGCGCGAAGAAATCATGCAGCAGATTATCCACCCCAATAAAAAGAAGAAAGTCACCAAACTCAAACTTGACATGCTGGTCAAAGAACAGGAACTGTTTGAATACCTTCAGCCGGACCGTACATTGAATGACATTGTACTGCACCCTTCAACCCGCTCTGTGCTGGATACCGTTGTCAAACAGGTGGACAAATCGGTTTACAGAAAATTGCGCGAATGGGGCATCAAAGGCAAGCGCCGTAGTATTGATGCCCGGATTATTTTTTATGGGCCTCCGGGGACGGGCAAAACAGTCACGGCTATGGGGCTGGCAAAAACACTCAAAAAACCCATCCTGAGTTTTGATTGTTCCAAAATCCTCTCAATGTATGTCGGTGAGAGCGAAAAAAACGTCCGAAAAATTTTCGATGATTTTCGTACACTCAGCACCCAGGCAAAGGTGGAGCCTATTTTGCTCCTGAATGAAGCCGATCAATTTCTCAGCGCCCGCACCGAGGGGGGCGGCTCTTCCACAGACAAAATGCACAACCAAATGCAAAATATCTTTCTGGAGCAGATCGAACGTTTTGATGGGATCTTGATCGCAACAACCAACCTGTTGGAAAACATCGACAGAGCTTTCTCGCGCCGTTTTCATTTCAAAATAGAATTTAAAAAGCCCGACCGCACCCAGCGGCGCCTCCTGTGGCAAAGCCTGCTTCCGGAGCGTGCCGACTATGAGGAGGGATTCGATATCGAACGCCTCGCCGTCGTACCCCTGACCGGCGGCCAAATTGAACTGGTTATTCACAATACCGCATTCAAGGTCGCTGTGCGCAACGAAAGTATTTTTACCCAGAAGGACTTTGAAGAAGAGATTGCCAAAGAACACGGCAGCAGTTTCGACCGAGAAAAAAGCATGGGTTTCAAGGTGTAATGACGGGTCGGCTGGACCGTCAATATACTCACGACTCTATGGGAATGTGCTCCTGAAGTTTGTCGCACGATGCATGCCATACTGCCAAGGGATGCCAGAGGACAGCATTCTGTGCAGTACAATGGAGATAGGACAAGGCCTACTTGTATCGGAAGGTGATACGCCCTTTGTCAAGGCTGTAGGGAGTGAGCTCGACTTTGACTCTGTCTCCAGGGAGAATTTTGATGTAATGCATCCGCATTTTGCCGGCAATGTGGCAAAGGATCACGTGTTTGTTGTCCAACTCCACACGAAACGTTGCATTGGGAAGGGCTTCGATTACTTTGCCGTCGATTTCGATTACGTCGTCTTTTGCCATGGTATTCCTTTCGTCATTTTAATGGGGGTGTTTGCTTGCCTGATCCACGCAGAAGCCTATGCTTCCGTCAGGATTACGGCACGGCCGTCGACGACGGCAACCTGATGTTCATAATGGGCCGTGCGAAGTCCATCTTCACTTTCGACCGACCAATTGTCGTCCCAAATTACCGGTTGGGCACCCTGCTGGCAGACCATCGGCTCGATGCAAAAAACCATACCGTTTTTGATCTTGGGGCCCTGGTTCGGTTTGCCCTCGAGGTAGTTGGGGATCGAAGGTTCTTCATGTGGTTTCGTGCCGATGCCGTGCCCCGAATAATCCCGCAGCGGAACATAGCCACGCTCAGTGATAAAGGCTTCCAGCATGTAGCTTAATTCTTTGAACCGCATACCGGGGCGAATTACGCCAATGGCCATGGTCAGAGCATCTTTGGCACACTGAATCAGGGCATCATCCTCAGGCGAAACAGTACCGATGGGAATGGTAACGGCTGCATCACCATAATATTTGTCAAGTTTCGATCCAATATCGATCCCCAGAATGTCACCCTCTTCCAACACCGTATCGGTTGGCACACCATGGATAATCACTTCATTGCGTGACGTGCAGACAGCCGCCGGAAATCCATAAAGCCCCTTGAAAGACGGTTCGGCACCCAAGGAACGCAAATAGGTTTCACCCATGGTATCGATTGTGCGCAGGGTCATCCCGGCGTGAACATTTTCCTGAAGATATTGGAGGGTTTGGCCGACAACCTGCCCCGCTTTGCGGAGCCGATCAATCTCGGCCGGTTTACGTAGAGCAATTGCCATCAGAGGCCCACATTGCCCAGTGTCTCGTACTGGTTCATGGTGCGCTGCGCTTCGATCTTGCGCATGGTGTCGAGTGCTACCTGCACAATAATCAACACCGAAGTCCCGCCGAAGTAGAATGCCGCCCCCATGCTGTTGATGAAAATAAACGGCAAGGTAGAGATGAGCCCCAGATAGATCGCCCCCCACACCGTCAATTTGCTGGCAACATCATTGAGGAATTCCCGGGTATGTTCACCGGGGCGTACGCCGGGAATAAAACCTCCCTGGCGCTTGAGATTGTCTGCAATATCTTTGGCGTTGAATGCAATCGATGCATAAAAGAAGGCAAAAAATACAACCAGTAAAAACATGATGACATTATATGCAACACCACCCGGAGCCAAAAAGTCGGCCACTTTGGTCACATATGCATTAGTGCTTGCCTGCAACAATGTCAACGGAAACATCAATACCGCCGAAGCGAAAATTGGAGGAATAACGCCGGAAAGGTTTACCCGGACCGGAATGTAGTTCATTACCCGTTTGTTTTGATTTTGCATGATCGTTTTTCGCGAATAGCTGATCGGTACACGTCGCTCACCCAACTCGATATATATAATCACGGCGATGGTCACCAAGATAATCGCCAGGATGGCCAAAACAACCAAGAAACTCATGGTGCCGGCATTCACTGAGGAGATGGTGTTGCTGATAGCGGCAGGAATCCCGGAAACAATCCCGGCAAAGATAATCAGTGAAATTCCGTTCCCGATTCCCTTTTGGGTAATTTGCTCCCCAATCCACATCAGCAGCATGGTACCGGTCAACATCGAGAAGGTCGACAGCGCCACGAATGTCGGCACACTAATCATGACCGCGCTCTGGCCATTGCTTCCGGTCATGCTCTGCAATCCCATCGAAACACCGATGGCCTGTACTACGGTGATAAAAATAGTGAAATAGCGGATAATCTGCATATATTTCTGCATACCGTCGCGCTCTTTTTTCATCTGGCCAAGGGTGGGGAATGTGGCGGCGAGAAGTTCCATGACGATGGAAGCAGTGATGTAGGGCATGATGCCAAGGGAGATAATACTCAGACGTCGAAGTGCGTTGCCGCTGAACATATTTGCCATGCCGAGTGCGTTGTTGGTGTTTTGATCAAAAAAGTTTTTAATCACATCCAGATCGACCCCGGGGGTCGGGATGTAGGCCAGCACACGGTAGGCAAAAAGAAACCCCAATGTAATGAGGATCTTTTTGGTAAGCGTGTTCATGACTATGTACCGCTTGTGGTGACGGCATCGTCTTGAATTTTGTCAGCCAGCGCTTTGGCGGTGGCACCGATCAGTTTCACGCGGGAAACATCTTTGCCCATTTTGTGCACGGTGCGAATGGTTTCGAGCGTAATGACATCCAGTTCGGCTACTGCCTTGATTTTTTCGACATTAATCACATATGGTTTCGCAACCCGTGAAATGAACCCGATTTTCGGCAAACGCTTGTAGAGTGGCTGCTGCCCCCCTTCGAATCCGCGCTTTCGGCTGTATCCGCTGCGTGATTTTTGGCCATTTTGACCACGGCCGGCTGTTTTGCCGGTTCCAGAACCCTGGCCGCGACCAACGCGCTTGCGTTTCCGGGTCGATCCGGGGGCCGGTTGTAGATTGTGCAAACCCATAACTGCTCCTTAGCCTTTGATGCGGGTAAGAGCCTGGATGGTGGCTCGTACCAGGTTGTTGGGGTTGTTGGACCCGATCGATTTGGCAATAACATCTTTGATCCCGGCCAACTCAATCACCGGACGCGCTGCGCCTCCGGCGATGGTACCGGTACCTTCGGATGCAGGGCGGAGGATGATGCGGCTGGCATTGAATTTGTGTTCAATATCGTGCGCAATCGTGCTCCCTTTCAGGTGAATCTTTACCAAATTCTTAAAGGCATCATCCACGGCTTTTTTGATTGCGTCTGGAACTTCTTTTGCCTTGCCGTATCCGTATCCGACGGTTCCATTGCGATCCCCGACAACAACCAACGCCGTGAAGCGAAAACGTCGCCCGCCCTTGACCACCTTGGTGACACGACCGATGTTGACGATCACCTCTTCAAAATCTTCTCTGTTTATGTTTTCCATTCACGCTCCCTTAGAACTTGATGCCGGCTTCACGGAGTGCATCCGCAAATGAAGCGACCACGCCGTGATACACATAACCGTTACGATCGAATACAATGGTTTCAATCTTGGCGGTTTTGAGTTTCTCTGCCAAATCTGCGGCCACATGCCTGACATCTTCGCGTGTTGCTTTGAGGCCAAGTTTTCGGCCATCGGCGTAGGCCAATGTCACACCCAGATCATCGTTGATCGCTTGAGCATAAAAATGCTTGTTGGAGCGAAAAACACTCACACGGGGCAACGCAGCCGTGCCATGGATTTTACCCCGTACACGCCGTTTGCGCTGGATGGCAACGCGGTTTTTCTTTTTTTGAATACTTTTTAACATGATTTCGTCCCTTTACTTCGCTGCAGTTTTGCCGGCTTTGCGGACAATCACTTCGTCGGTGTATTTGACCCCTTTGCCCTTGTACGGCTCCGGCGGACGGAAGGCACGGATCTCCGCTGCTGCCTGACCCACGACCTGCTTTTCATCCCCTTTGATGGTGATGATATTTTTCTCAACGCTGACTTCCAATCCCTCGGGAATTGTATAGTTGACCGGGTGGGAGAAGCCCAGCTGGAGCTCCAACGTCTTGCCGCTCACGGCGGCACGATACCCCACACCATTGATCTCAAGCGATTTGACAAAGCCTTTGTCGATGCCGATAATCATATTGTTCAGCAAGGCACGGTAGGTACCCCAATATGCCGAAGACTGCTTGTCTTCTCCGTTGCGGGTCAACACCACTTCATGTTCCTTAATCTCGACATGCACACGCCCATGTGTTTCGAGACGCTTTTCTACATTCCCTTTTTTGGCAACAATTTCGCTGCCGTTGAGGGTAATATCAATGCCGCCGGGGATGGTTACCGGCTCTTTTCCAACACGTGACATAAGCCCTCCTTACCAAACACTGCAGAGTACTTCGCCGCCGGTGCTGCGTTTGACCGCTTCGTCGTTGGGAAGTACGCCCTGGGATGTGGATACGATCAGTGTGCCGTAGCCATTTTTGAAACGTTTGATCGCGTCTTTGCCTTGATAAACACGGCGTCCAGGCTTGGAGATTTTTTTCAGCTCGTTAATCACGCTGTTGCCCGTTTCGTCATATTTAAGCACCACTTTGATACTTTTTATGGTACCCGCTTCTGTAACACTGAAGCTCTCAAGGTATCCTTTTTCTACCAGAATAGAAACGATCGCCTCAATGGTTTTTGAGTGCAGCAAGGTGGTCGTATCCAATTTGCGCTGCGCAGCATTTCTTATTCGAGTAAGAGAGTCTGCAATTATGTCTGTCATCATCTGT
>CAZRUT010000044.1:0-7694 GCA_964603215.1 uncultured Nitratifractor sp. | reverse complement strand
TAAAATCATGGCGTTCAAAACTGGAAAAAAGAAGAATCCGCTTATGAAAGAACTCATCGCACAGATCGATGATGCCCGGTTGAAAAAAATGGCTGACGAGATTGCCAATTTCAACAAAGAAATCTTGAAAATGAGGAGTGGAAAATGAAGCATATCATTGCATTGGTAGCAGTCGGATTGGCTGTGTGGGCCGGAGTCTATATGGCCGGACTCGATCGGGAGGTGCACAAACTTGATGCCATTGCCCGCATCATCAAAAGTACCGCGATGGAAGACACCAAACTTGAAGGACAAAAGGTCAAAACCCAGCCCAAAACGGTTGCCGCCCAAACGGCCAAAACCCAAAACCAATCTTCGCAAAACAGTGATATGGACAAAAAACTCAAAGCACTCAAAGCCCGTGCAGGCAATCTGGCCGCCTTTACGGTCAGCCCGCTTTACAAAAAGCACTGCGCCTCTTGCCACGGTAATGTCGGCGAAGGGGTGATCGGGCCCAAACTGATGGGGCGAGACAAGGCGTATATTTTGACCAACCTCAAAGCGTTCAAAGCCGGCACCCGCAAAAACTATGTCATGTACGGCTTGCTGAGCCGTCTGAGCATGGAGCAGCTGGAGCACCTGGCCGAAGAAATCGGAACCTTTCAGGCCAAAATGGATACCGCAAAAAAACAGGCAAAAACACAACAATAAGAATCTACCCCTCGGGAGGGCACCATGGATCGCTACAATGGTTCAATACGCGATATACTGAATGCGTCGCTCTGGTCGACGCTCTACTATACCAACAAAAACGGAAAAAAACGCCCCACGATCCGTGCGTGGCGCTGGCTGAGTATCCTGGTGATCAACGTGGCGTTTTTTCTTTCGTTTTTTATTGACATGCAATTGCTGGAGGGGACGCTGAACGGTTCGCGCCTGCTGGGTTTCCATCTGATTGATCCGTTTACCGGTCTGGAAATTTGGGCTGCGGAGCATCACATCCACACCAATGTCATCATCGGGACCGCGACACTGATCGCTTTTTATTTCCTCTTTGGCGGCAAGGCCTATTGTTCATGGGTCTGTCCGTATGGTTTGTTGAGTGAAATCGGAGAATACTACCATCTGAAACTGATCCGAAAACGGATCATCAAAGAGCATAAATTTGATCCCCGTTATCGCTTCGTATTCTGGATCGTGTTTTTGATTATGGCGGCTGTTGATGGATATCTGGTCTTTGAAATGATCAATCCCATCGGGATCATCAGCCGCATCATTACCTATGGCTGGAGTGTGGCGATTGTCTGGGTATTCTTGATCCTTGCATTCGAGATATTCTACGCCCGCCGGGCGTGGTGCACCTATGTCTGCCCGGTGGGGACGACGTATAATCTCCTCGGCTGGATCAGCATGACCAAACCCAAGTGGGACATGAACATGTGCGACCACTGCGGCGCATGTCTGGTTGCCTGCCCCGAAGACCATGTTCTGGAATTTATCAAGCCAAAATACGACAAAAAACGCAAAGAGAAGCGTGTCAATACACAGCTGGTGGTCAACGGCGACTGCACCCTGTGCGGGCGGTGCATGGATGTGTGCCATACCGATGCTTACCATTATGATTTCCGCCTGAAGGATTTGATCTGATGACGATGGTAGAGATTGATCATGTCGTCAAAAGCTTCATGGGGGTTCGGATTCTCGATGGAGTAAGCCTCCGGATCGAAGCAGGCGACCGCATCGCCATGATGGGCCCCAACGGTGCCGGAAAAACCTCGCTGGTACGTGCTATGCTGGGGTTTTATCGGATCGAGAGCGGCGCCATTCGTGTGGATGGATTCGACCCCATGCGGGAGCGGGTCAAAGTCTTGGAAAATGTTAGTTTTATCCCGCAGACTCCGCCGCCGGTACGGCTCAGTGTACATGAGCTGGTCGGTTATGTCGCATACAGCAGCGGCACGCCGCGTGCGGCCATCCATGCCGAAGCAGCCCGAATGGACCTCGACCTTGATGCCCAGGCGGGCAAGCCGTTTTTTAAACTCAGTGGCGGCATGAAACAGAAACTGCTGATCGCGATCGCCCTTTCAAAACAGAGTGATTTGCTGATTTTTGATGAACCGACGGCCAATCTCGATCCGCGGGGGCGGGAGCAGTTTTATCAGCTTCTGGCCGAGATTGACCCGCAGTGTTCAACCCTCTTCATCACCCACCGTCTCGACGAAATTGCGCCATTAATCAATCGCCAGATTTACATGGATCTGGGCAAGGTAGTGGACGATGCGGCGGTATAGACTGTTGGGTGCACTGATGACGGTGCTGGTGCTGACAGGGGGCGGATGCAGCCAGAAGAGCCGGGACAATTCGGCGGCTGTGATGCACTGGGATCGTGATATGTGTGTCCGGTGCCAGATGGCCATCAGCGAACGCAAGTATGCCGTACAGGTCATCAACCCCCAGACCCACGCAGTCTACAAATTTGACGACATCGGCTGTGCAGTGTTGTGGTTTGACGAAGAACATATCCCCTGGAAAGACCAGGCAAAAATCTGGATTACCGATGCCAAAACAGGCAAATGGATTGATGCCCGTACGGCGCTGTATACTGATGATTCGATCACGCCGATGGCCTATGGCTTTGCGGCCTATACACGGGAAACGTTTCCGACCGGACATCCGGTACGCCATTACACAGACGCGGTCAAAACCGTTTTTGCGATCGAAAAATACAACAGTGAAAAGCTCAATGCCGATGCCACATCCCAACCGACAGGAGGCGCACGATGAAGCACCTTTTTCTTATTGCCTATTTGGATATCCGGGAGTCGCTTCGTTCCAAATGGTTTTATGTCTATGCGCTGGTTTTTGGCGGGTTGATGGGGCTCTTTTTTGTGACGGGGGTTTCCGATTCGGTGGTGATGGGCTTTACGGGCCTGAGCAGGATGATGCTGATCTTTATTCAGGTGACCATCATCATTTTGCCGATCTTTATCCTCATCACCACAGTCAAGTCGATTTCGGGTGATCGTGAATCGAATATTCTGGAATACATGCTTTCGTTTCCGGTGAGCCTGCGGGATTACTACTGGGGCAAGATGCTGGGGCGCTTCGTGACGGTGTTTACGCCGGTATTGTTCGCGATGCTCCTTGGCGTGGTGTTTGGACTGATCCACGGCGGCGAGATGCCGTGGAAAATGATCGGCCTGTACAGCGTGCTGATTTTTTCACTCAGTTTTGTGTTTCTCGGGATCGCATTTTGGCTTTCGACGGTGGTCAAAAGCAGCGACATTGCTCTGGGAGGCGCCTTTGTGATCTGGATCGTTTTGCTGGCATTTATTGATATTGCGCTGATGGGACTGATGCTTCAAAACCGCCTCGATGACAATGTCATTGTTGTCCTGGCTATGCTCAATCCCATCGAAGTGTTTCGGATTGGTGCCATTACGCTGTTTGACCCGGAGCTGACGGTGATTGGTCCGGTTGCCTACTACCTGCTCGATACCCTCGGTTCGGTCTGGCTGATGGTGTACGCGGTGCTTTATCCCATTGCGCTCGGGGCGGTGTTTGCCTTGTTTGGCTATACTGCATTCCGAAAAAAAGATTTACTCTAAGGAGACAAGCATGCACAAAATATTCTGGATGGCCATCGGGCTGGCCGGGACGATTCTGCTGGCAGAAACGCCGGCGACAACCCCGTTCAAGGCCCCACTCAAACAAGCCAAAGCCCAACCGGTCCTGACCGATCCGGCTTACAATCTTCCGATCAAGAAATCTTCAAAATTTCTCTGCGAAGCCACGCTAAAAAACGGGCACACAGTCTATTTTGTTTCGGTCAAGTCGCTGATGATGGTGTACCTCCATCAGGATTATTTTCTCAAGCGTGCATTGATTGAAGACGCACTGAAAACACTATATGTCCATGATTATCTCAGCGGTAAAAAGGTCGATGCCCACAAGGCGGTCTATGTTTTTGGCAGTCGGCTGATTGGGCCGCACGGGGATGATTTGATTCCGCTTTCCAGTCCCGAACGCGCCAAGTTGTTCGAGCTCAAATATGGCGGACACAAGGTGCTTTCCTTTGATCGGATTGATCAGGGGTTGATCCGTTATCTTGATATGTAAGGATTCGATATGAAACATCCCACTCCGATCGACGAAGAGATTGAACTCAAAAACAATGTTTATATTGAGAGCGATACTGACCCCAAAGGGATCATTACCTATGCCAATGATTATTTTGCGGAGATTTCCGGCTATACTCCCGAGGAGCTGGTGGGTCAGCCCCACAACATCGTCCGCCACCCGGATATGCCCCGGGTGCTGTTCAAAATCCTCTGGGATCGCCTCAAAGCCGGTCGCAATTTTATCGCCGCGGTCAAAAACCTGGCCAAAGACGGACGCTACTACTGGGTCTTTACCGATTTTGAGACTGTACGGGGACCCGAAGGGGAAATCTCCGCCTACAAAGCCATCCGCAAAAAGATTTCCCACCACGTCACCGATTTGCTGGACCCTCTCTACAAAAAAATGGTTGCGCTGGAGCAGGATGGAGGGATGGAGGCAAGCGAAAAATACCTCACCGAATTCCTTGCCGAACACGGCGATGATATTACGGTGGACAACCTGCTGGAGCATATCCAACGCCTTTACTAAGCGCCATCTTGTATCGGCAGGATCATGGAATGACTCCTTGTGTTTCAACCGTAGACGTATAGCAAAAAGTGTATTTTCAACGCCTGACCCTCGTTGAGGGCGCACACGCCATCGCTCCTAATCGTGCCAACCCAGCAACGCACCCAGGCCTTTTTCGGCTCCCAATGCAAGCATTCCCACCCCCAACCCCACCGCCAATTCACCGCTGAAAAACGGCCAGTGGCCGACGGCATGATGGATGGCGTCAATATGGTGCAGATAAATTCCCCCGCTGACCAGCAGCATGGCGATCACGCCGACAAACGAGAGGAGGGTGACGATGCGGGGAAGGGCGGTGACCAGACCGCGCCCGATGGTGTGAAAAGATCTTCCGGGGCGGCTGCGGCGGATCATTCCCAGTCCGATATCATCCAGCCGTACCAGCAGCGTCACGATCCCATACACCCCCACCGTGGCCAGTAGCGCCACAATACTGACGGCGATGATTTGCATTGCCAGTGGCTGGCCGGTGACGGTGCCCAGCGCTATGACGACGATTTCGATCGAGAGGATAAAATCGGTCCGAACCGCAGAGGAGATTTTTCCCTGTTCGGCACTGAGGATTGCTTCAGGGGTATCTGGAATCGGCTCCGCCGATGCTGGCTGGGCGTGTGGTCCCGCCAACCATCCCCACGCCGCCTCGGCTCCTTCAAACCCAAGATACGTCGCGCCCAGTAGCAGGATCGGAACGATCAGCCACGGCGCATAGGCGCTCAGAAGCAGCGCGATGGGGACAATAATAAGCTTGTTGCGCAATGATCCTTTTGTGATCGCCCACGGGCCTGGTATCTCGCGACTGGCACGGAATCCCGTTGCTTTTTCGGCGTTGACCGCCACATCGTCCCCAAGCACCCCCGCCGTATTTTTGGCCGCAACCTTGGTCAAAGTCGCGCTGCTGTCCAATAACGAAGCGATGTCATCCAGCAAAGCAAAAAATCCACCGGTCATGTATGTCCTTTTTTGATCTGTATTCTAATTAAAATGGGCGCAGATGTCAAATATTATGGGCACCTCTGATAATCACGATTACGTTCACCCGAACATTCCTCCTAAACCAGAATCGAGACACCTGCACTGACAGCAAAAGGCACAGTCATCATCCTGAAAACAGCCTGCCGTGACAATGTTGGTCAAACGGGAAAACACGAATGGCAAAAATGCACTGTCACTGATGAATCTGCCGGCGATTTTCAAAAATTCTCCTATGCTGCAACTCCTGACGGCGGCGTATGGCATCATGATAGATTGTTATGGCCGTTTCAGGCTTTTTTTAAACAGTGCCAGGCTTTCTCGTACCATCCTTTCATAATCGGATTGTGCGGGCGAGAAGAGCCCGTAGTGGAGCAGGATGCCGTCGAGTATGCTGACCAGCACTCTGCCAAGTGCGTGCGGGTTGATGTCGGGGTCAATCTCATCTCTCGCGATCAATTCGGTGATGTTTTGTGTATAAAAAGCCCCTGCTTTGTCAAAAGATCGGGCGATGGTATCCATGAACTCTTTGTCTTTGAAACTCGGCCCAAACGCTTCAAAAAAGAGCGGAATAAGCGCCGCCTGTTCTGGGTCGACCAGGAGCACCGCGTGGAGTTGCTCTATGAATGCGTCCAGTGATTTGGCGAAGCCCTGCTGCGTAATCAACGTTTCCATCTGGGAAAAATATGCTGCGACAAAAGCGATAGAAAGCGCCTCTTTGGACTCATAATAGAGGTACAGTGTCCCTTTGGCAAGTCCCGCTTTTTGCGCGATCTTGTCCATGGTGCTATTGTGAAATCCATAGGTGGCAAAGGTGTGCAGAGCGGCATCAAGGATGGCATGGCGCATGTGTGCTTTGTCAATGATTTTTGGCACGCTGTTCCTCTCGAAATCCATGGTGTTGCGGTGTGGTCATGCCAGTGTTCCGTCATGAAGCCCAATGATACGGCGTGCATTTTTGATGACATAGTCATCATGCGATGCAAAAAGGATGGTAATGTTCTCATGGGCATTCAAAGTGCGCATCATGTCCATCAAAATCATTGAATTTTCGCTGTCGAGGTTGGCGGTAGGCTCATCGGCCAAAACAATGTTGGGTTTGGGTGCGACGGCCCGTGCGACGGCTACCCGCTGTTGCTGCCCTCCGCTCAACAACGCCGGCAACACGTCGAGTTTGTCTTCGATGTTCAGCAGGGCTGCCAGCTCTGCTACCCGCATATCAATGTCGCGTTGTGGCTGCCCCTGAAGCTGCATGATAAATCCAATATTTTCGGCTACGGTCAAGACCGGTATGAGGTTGTAGGCTTGAAAAACAAACCCCATCTCCCGCAGGCGTATCTCCGTTTTTTGGGCAGGGGTGAGATGGGCAATCTCTCTTCCGCGTAGCCAGATATCCCCCGCACTGACGCTATCAAGCACGCCGATCATATTGAGCAAAGTGGTTTTACCACATCCGGAAGGCCCTGAAATAACCGAAAACTCCCCTGCCTCAATATGCAGATTAATGTTTTTGAGCGCGTGTACTTCCCGCGGCTCCCCCCGATAAAAATATTTCTCAACACCTTTTAGTGTGATCATGCGATGCTCCTGACAACCTCTATGGGGTTTAGTTTTTTTATGTTGCGCAACGGCAACCATATGCTCAATACGGACGCGAACATGATGGCCATCCAGGTATAGACAAAGTAACTGCCTTTGATGGCGGCATAAACGACTGTGTCCATGCCGAAAAATTCTGCGGCATCTCCAAACATATTCAGATTCAATCCATACCGATGCAGATAGCCCAACAGTATCCAGCCGACCAAGACGCCCAGCATGTAGCCAAAGAACCCAAGAATGAGGCTTTCAAGCATGGTTTGGAGGCGAATATAACGGTAGGAATATCCGATACTCAACAGGATGCCAAATTCACGAATACGATCAAGAATGTTGACATACATCACCCCCAAAATGCCAATAAAGACCACGATCATGACGATGAAAAACGTGATACCGTTGAATGCCGACATCAGTGCCTGCATCTGCTTGAGTTGCGGATAGAGTTCTGTAAACGT
>CAZRUT010000043.1:0-7853 GCA_964603215.1 uncultured Nitratifractor sp. | reverse complement strand
GCATAAGGAGGTAGGTTATGTTTCATTGGTTAGAAAAAAATCCATTCTTCTTCGCGGTGGGCGTCTTTTTGACGATTGCATTTGCCGGGGCCGTTACGATTTTGCCCCAATTTTCACAGTCGGCTCGCCCTATCAAGGGATTGAAACCCTATACAGTACTGGAATTGGCCGGACGCGGTGTCTATATCAAAGACAACTGCCTTTCATGCCACTCTCAGTTGATTCGTCCGTTCAAGGCAGAAACCGACCGCTACGGACAATATTCGCTCTCGGGTGAATATGCATACGATCGCCCGTTTCTGTGGGGATCACGTCGCATCGGTCCCGATCTGCACCGTGTCGGAAACTATCGGACATCGGATTGGCATGCCAACCATATGTGGGAGCCCACTTCGGTTGTTCCCGGATCGGTTATGCCGGCCTACAAGCATCAGTTCAGCAATATTGCAGATGTAGAAACGGCCTATGCGGAAGCGGTGACGGTCAAGTTGGCATTTAATGTTCCGTACGGCAAAGATATCAAGCCCGGGAAAGCCGCTTTTGATGCGTATTACAAAGCCAAGGTTCTTCCGGCTGCTTTGAAAATCGCCAAACAAATGAAAAACAAAGATTTGATTGCCAAGGTCCAGTCCGGGAAGATTCCCGAAGTGGTCGCGCTGGTTGCTTATCTGAATCATTTGAAGTAAGGGAGGTCAAGGTATGTCAATGGATCAACTGTCTATCTATGCCTACGTGATCGGCAGTGGGGTTACTGTAGTTGTTTTCTACAGTTACATTGTGTACCTTTACCGCAGTGAAAAACGTGGCGACAAAGATTACGAAAAGTATGGGAAAATCGCACTCGATGATGAGATCGATTCCCAACCTGTCGAACACAATCTTAAACACGCGAACCAATAAAGGAGTAGATGAATGAATGCTTTTATCGTAAAAGGACTTGCATTTGCTGCTGTACTGATGATTGCAACCATTGTGGTCGTACAGCAAATGCATATTGATTTGAGTGATCCGATCAACTGGATCACGATCCTGGGTGCTCTGGCAATTGCCGGGCTCTCGTTTGGTGTCTCGGCAAAATATTTGGCCCAGATGCAAAACGACACGGCATCGGGTGAGTTGGCTGAAGAGAGCTGGGATGGCATCGGCGAATACAAAAACGAATTGCCTTCCGGATGGGCTTACTCATTTCTGGGTGTGATGATTTGGGGGCTGTGGTACTTTTTTATGGGGTACCCTCTCAATGCTTTCAGCCAAATTGGCCAATATAATGAAGAGGTCAATGCCTACAATGCGAAGTTTGAAAAGGTGCACAAAAATGCCAACGCAGCGACGCTCAAAGAGATGGGTGAGTCGATTTTTCTCGTCCAGTGCGCTCCGTGCCATGGTGAGACGGGTGATGGCCTCTCCGGCAAGGCAGAGGACTTCACCAAGGGCCGCACCAAGGCCGCTGTGCTGAACATTATCAAAAATGGCCAGAACGCGCTGGGCGCATTCCCGGGCGGGATGCCTCCGGGCTTGGCCAGCGGTGCCGCAGCCGAAAAAGCCGCAGCGTATGTTGCCGGCGGATGCAAAGGAGCCGCACCGGCAGAATTTGGCGTGTGTGCCGGATGCCATGGCAAAACCGGTGCCGGAACCCCCAATGTTGCCCCGAGCCTCAAAGGGTTTGATGTCAAGACAGTATTGGCCAAAGGCAAAAAAGGCGCCATTGGTACCATGCCTTCGTTCGCCAACCGTTTCACGCCTGTTCAAGAGAAAGCTCTTGGCAGTTATGTGAACTCACTCAAGCAGTAAGGAGTTAATATGGCAGTAGCAGAAAATACAAAACGACGTGTTTGTCTCAACATCCATGGGGTGACCGGCATGCTTATTGCAACCGTGCTCCTGTTGAGCATTCTGGTAGGATTGACCATGTGGGATATTCAGGTGCAGCAGGCGCAGGCAACCAACTATTACGATCCGGCGCCGATTGTCGGCAGCACAACCAATCTCAAAGCAATCAGTACCGGCAACGCAGCTTTTGCGTTCAAGCCGGCCAAATAAGGAGCGACGATGATCAATATTATGGACAAAGTTCTCGGTTGGGGAATGGTGGTTTTGGCCGCGGCAACTTTGGTAGCAGTTTTCGTAACCGGCCTCCTTCAAGTAGGATAGCAAATGATACGACACGCAGTGCGAGCCTTCGGGCTCGTATGCGCCTTTCCGCTTTTTCTCACCGCTCACTATCTCATCAATGACTACATTATCAGCCCCAAAGCCGGGAACGAGATCGAAAAGATGGGAACCGAACTGTACCAAAAAACCCACATGCATGCGTATGTGATTGCGACGGCAGAGCGGATCGAGCGTTCGACAAACCTGTACCAATATATTGCACGGTATTCATCCAGGCTCCAGCCGCCGTATGCCCTGCTGTTTTTCGCACCGACGAGTCGCCGTATTGGCCTGTTGGGCTCATCCGAAGCGGTCAAGCAAATGTACGACAGCGATGCCGTCAAATCATATGCAATCAAGATCGTCAGCACCCAGGACAGCAATTCCAAACAGTCGCGCTATGACGTGGGTGTGGTGCAGGCTTATTCGGAGTTGGCAGATGAGCTTGCCGCTGCCAAGGGGATGACGCTGACGACCACGATTCACGATCCGTACCATTGGATCATTACTCTGGTGCGCTGGGTTGTGCTGATCGGGGCCTTAATCATTATTTGGATATATTTCGGCCGACCAATCTATATGAGGATGCGCTATGGCAAATCAGAGTGACGACAGTGGGAAATACTGGCCGTATATGATCTTGGGATTTATTTTCATTGGGCTGTTTCTGGGGGTATGGACGGTGCGCTCCGCAATCTCCATGCCTGTCAGCGAATCCAATGCATACCAGAAAAAATATCAGGATGCCGATACGCATATCAATGCGATTCTGGAGGCACAGGGGCGCTTTGACACCCGCTATACCCTGAATCTTTCTGGATTTGTACGCTCGAAGTTCAAGCCAAAGGATTATGCACGCAAGCATGGCAAGGTAATGGCGTTGACACCGAATGCATCCATACGTTACCGACTGACCGACAAAAACGGCCGCGCGGTGCATGATGCCAATGTGACTTTGCTGCTGACCCGCCCCCAGACACGGCAGGATGACCAGACGTTTGCCTTGTTGCAGGGAGATGATGGTCTATATGCTTCGCCCAAAATCGTTTTTGCAGCACCGGGGCGTTATCTGCTGCGCGTGCGGGCCCAGATTGGTGATGCCATCGGGTTTCGGGACACCGAAGCCTATCTCGCCCCCTAAGGGCTCCTAACCCATTTTGGCAGCCTCCTTCTGTTTGGAACAGGAGGCACCCTCTACGGTTTAATTATGCTATACTTTTCCCCATGAAAACACTCCACATTTACCCCACGTCCCGTGCCATACGTGCTGCACAGGAGCGCTGGCGGGGGCAGGACGGTCTGGTGCCGACGTGGATGCGGATGGATCGCTTCGAGGCTCAGGCGGTGCGTTTGGGCGATCGGGCACTGATTGATCCGCTTCAGCGGGTTCTGCTGTTGCAGGCAGCAGCGGATTTTGCGGATTTTGCCCCCCTCAACGTGGAGCGCACGCTGGTCAAATTTCTCAGCCATAGCAGCGGACTGTTCCGTTTTTTCGAAGAATTGGCACGCGAAGAAGTGGACTGCAAACGCCTGACCGAAGCCGACGCATATGCCGAGTTTGATGCCCATGTGTCGATTTTGTCCCACTTGCGTACGCGCTATCGCCGTCTGTTGGAGGCGCGTGGACTGACCGATACTATGTTTGTGCCGGAGTCGTTCCGGCTTCATGAGGCATTTTTGGATCAGTTTGAACGGATTGATCTGTTTCTCGAGGGGCTGTTGAGCCGATATGAGCTCCGTCTGCTGGAGGCGGTTGCCTCCCGGGTGCCGCTGGTGATCCACTATACCTCCAGTCCGTTCAGCGGGAAAATGATTGAACGGTTTGCCCGGATGGATATGGCTGTTCCGCTGTCGGCTGCTGTGCGCATCAATATGCGCCAGCGGATTTTGGAGGCATCGGAGCCCGCCCCAGCCAAAATCTCTGCCCGCGTGGTGGCCGTCGCGGAGCGTCTGGAGCAGGTTGCCGAAGCGATGGCACAGATTGACCGGATGGTGCACGAAGGCATTGCGGCAGACCGCATTGCCCTGATCCTGCCCGATGAGCGCTTCAAAGAAGTCTTTCGCCTCTACGACCGGCTGAACAATCTGAACTTTGCCATGGGGTTTGACTATGCCCACGGCCGATATTATATGGTTCTCTCAGCCATAGCCGATCACTGGAGACATCCCGATCCACACACCCATGAGCGCCTGGAGCGGTATGGGGTGCGCGACGAGCATCTATCGGGTTTTGTTCCGTCGGAACGGATGAGATCGGAACGTTTTTTGTCACATCTGGATCGTTTAAATATTGAAGAAAACGACCCCATCCGCAGTGCCCGAGTTTCCGAAGCGCGCGAAGAATTTGCCCGCCTGTTTCCCGAAGAGTTGCTTCGGATGGACGAATGGCTTCCACTCTGGCTGCACCGCCTCACCGAAATCCGTATTGATGATTTGCGTGGCGGCATGGTCACGGCGATGGGAGTTCTGGAGACGCGCGGGGTGGCATTTGACGGGGTTGTCATCGTCGATTTTAACGAGGGGATTGTTCCGGCGGTTCCCACCAAGGACCAATTTCTCAATACACAGGTACGGGCGTTTGCCGACCTCCCGACCCGCAGCGACCGGGAAGCCCTGCAAAAGCACTACTACCACCGTCTGCTTGTGCAGGCTCGGCAGGCAGTGATCGTGTATGCGCAGAGCGACAACCGCCTCCCTTCCCGCTTCCTCTACGAATTGGGCCTGGAGGATGTGCCGACCCGACCCGCACCGCTTCATCTCCTCTATCACCAAGCCTCCCGGCTTGTTCCCGATGCCGATCCGATTGTCGAGGACTTTGATCCTGCGGCGCAAACGTGGTCGGCATCGCGGCTGGGATCCTGGCTGCGGTGCCGTCGCCAATATTATTACCGCTACATTCGGCGCATTCCGCCCCGTCCTGATCCGACATTCAATGAAGGGGCCTTTCTCCACACGTTACTGGAACATCTCTACCGCCGGCAGGATCATTTCGATGCTCCCGAAACATTGCGCACGTCGCTCCATCGACTTATGGATGCACTCCTGCCCGAGCCCACGCCACGCACGGCCTACATGAAGACACTCTGGAGGCAAAAACTCGAACCGTTTATTGCCAACCACATCATCCATTTTCGTCAGGGATGGCGTGTGGTGGAGACGGAAAAAGAGTTTCGCAGCACGATCGGGTCGTTGCGGTTCAAAGGGCGCATCGACCGGATCGACCGGGCTGGAGAGCAAGCATGGGTTATCGACTACAAAAGCGGTGCCCTGACCGAAGCCAACCGCAGTAAAAATCTGGAGCATACGACCGATTTTCAAATGAACATTTACCGCCATTTGCTTCGGGATGATTTTCCCAATCCCGCGCTGGGCTTCTGGGAAATCTTCGGAAAAGGTGCGCTGGTTACGGCACGGGCACTGGACGAAAAAGAAGCCCTGCTCGAGACCCACCTCGATACCCTGGCCCGGACACAATCGTTCACCGCCACAAAGACAGACACTTTTTCCCGATGCACTTACTGTGATTATGCTCTGATGTGCGAGAGGGGAGTGTACACACCCTAACCGCTGCTCCAGCGATCCCTGCATGTGGCGCCGCCCTGCACGGTGCAGCGGAAAAAGCTAATAGAGCACGCGTATTTTATGATGGCAAAAGATGCAGGGCTTCAGATGCCCCATGCAGCACTACTAGAGGGAAAAAGTGGACGATATTTTGCCTGCAAGCGTTTTGATAGAAGGGGAGAGAGTGCATATGCACTCTGTGGCTGCATTGATACATAGTGATTTTCGATACCCTACTCTTGACTATGACGATCTTGGTGGATGAGGCTACTTGACAATATCTTGTCAACTATGCTACAATGGATGTAATACTGTACAAGGAGTACCCTATGCAAGCCATTGTTTATTCAAACGCTAGAAATAATTTAAGGGGTCTTATCAATAAAGTCTGTGATGATTTTGATGGGTATATGATCAGTACCAAAGACAATAAGACAGCGGTACTCATCTCTTATGATGAGTATGCTTCTATGAAAGAGACTTTGTATCTTATGTCATCTAAAGCAAACAGAAAGAGGCTCGATGAAGCGGTGGGGCAGATAGAAAATGCACACTTTACTACCAAAGAGATAGATGTATGATACTTGGCTTTGCCGATAGGGGTTGGGAAGATTACCAGTACTGGATACAGCATGATAAAAATATACTCAAAAGAATCAATCTACTTTTAGCAGATATCAAAAGAAACCCGCACGATAAAAATGGCATAGGTAAACCCGAAAGACTGAAAGAAAATTATAGCGGGTATCTGTCGCGACGCATTACTGCAGAGCATAGGCTTGTCTATAAAGTGTTGGATAATTTGATCGTTGTGGCACAGTGCCGGTTTCATTATACGTAAAGAGCACCTCTAATAATAGGTGTCCTAAATACAAACCGATCTGGCTACAATACGTGACACAAAGAAATTCTACTAAAATTACAGAAAAAAAGAAGGAGAATTTCATGCCAAGAGGCGGGAAAGGGAATTCGGGAAGGACAAAGGTGTAGCATGAGGTGTTTTTAAGGTAGCGACTGGCACCTTTACTTTTGATGGCTGATGCAACAATATATATTTGCGTTCCCACGCTCAGCGTGGGGATGAGGGACAAGGGTCATTAACTGTATGATATAATACTGTATTACAAAATACAAAGGCTATATTATGACAGTATCTGTAAGATTAGACGATGTTTTAGAAGATACTCTCAATAGATTATCTACAGTATTACACAAAAAGAAAAGCGATGTGATACGAGAAGCCATCAGCTATTATGCTAAAAGTGTAGATCAAGACAAAAAATCAAGAATACTAAGAGCTGTAGAAAAAACAAAACATATAGATGAAAAAGAGTATCAATATTTTGAAGGCACTTTAGATGATGGTATCCAAGGGTGAAATTTGGTTGGTCAATTTAAATCCAATTAAAAAAAATAATGAAATGGGCAAAATTAGACCCGTTCTTGTTTATCAAAGCAATGAATTGAATCATAGTGATTATCCCGCTACTATTGTATTGCCTCTTAGTGCATCTTTGGTAGATGATGCCCAACCTTTAAGATATAGAATTAAAAAAAGAGATAAGTTAAAAGAAGATTCAGATATAGTTATTACTCAAATAAGAGCTATAGACAACAGTCGTTTTATTGAGAAATTAGCAGACTTAACAACTGCAGAACTTAATCAAGTCAAAGAACTTTTTGATGAAATTACATAAAAACAGCAGGGTATGTATGCATTACGAAGCTGGAGCTTTGGAGCGAGATAAATATCATTAATTTTACAGAACGAGAAGCAAAGGCATCGGCACTTCTTCGAGCCAATCTAGAGAAAAAAGGAACACCTATCGGACCAATAGACATTCTAATTGCAGGCACAGCTAAAGCACATAATCTAACCTTGGTTACCCATAACACAAAAGAGTTTATGAGGGTCGATGGACTTGCCTTGGATGATTGGTTCTAAGAAAAATAGATCCCCAAAGATCAGTAACATCACTATGTTTTATCTGCTTTGGTGAAAATATGTTATAATGATTTTATGAAAAAAAAGATTAACTCCATACTGTCTGCTGATGATAATGTTGAGTTTGCTTATCTTTTTGGCAGCTATGCTGATGGTAGTGCCGAGGATAGTAGTGATATAGATATTGCCATTTATT
>CAZRUT010000042.1:0-7868 GCA_964603215.1 uncultured Nitratifractor sp. | reverse complement strand
TCGAGTATTTCCACTTCACAGAAATGTCCCGTATCCATTCCGTGTGTATGAAAAATATGGCGTTTGTCGCTGATATCATGATAGGTAAGGGTGCGATGGACATAGGCGGCCTGCGTGGCATATCCGAGGATCACGGAGAGGTCATGACTGACCACAATGACGGTCATAGAGCGGTTGAGGGTTTTGAGAAGGTCATAAATCTCTTTTTGACCGGCTGCATCGATGCTGGCAGTCGGCTCATCAAGGATCAGGAGCCGGGGGTTGCGGCACAAGGCGCGGGCAATCATCACCCGCTGGCGCTGTCCGCCGCTCAGGGCGCCGATGCGGTGGCCCGCGTAATCAGCCATGCCGACTTGATGCAGGGCAGCATGGGCGCACTGTTTTTCTTCGCGACTGTAGCCGAAGAGTGGGTGGCGTGCTCCCGAGTTGCCGATCATGACGGCATCAAGCACCCGAATGGGAAAATCGGTATTGACGTTGGTGTTTTGGGGGACATATCCGACGGAGACTTTGGCGCTGCCGGCCCGTGCACCCAGAATCTGTACACTCCCTTGGTCCGGGACGAGGATGCCAAGCATCAATTTGAGCAGGGTTGATTTGCCGCCGCCGTTTGGGCCGATGATGGCGAGAAAGTCCCCTTCGGCCACGTTGAGGTTGATGTCTGTGAGTACCGGTTGTTTGTCGTAGGCAAACGTAACATGATCCAGCTGAACTACTGCATGCATTGCGGTACCGTATTTTCGGCTGCGGTCATTGCGCGGTCCATGATCCCAAAATATTGAGTCCGGGGTGTGATGCCGAACAGCAGCCTAACGTGTGTAATGGTTTTCATAACGGGTATTGTACCCCAAAACAGATAACGGACGGCACGCGCCTCACATGCCCGGGATGCGGGGGATTTTGCCGAGTTTGGTATTGCGGCAGTACCATCCCCACCCTTTTTTGAGCCAGTGACCCACAACAGGGAGGGGGAGCATCCTGCCTCCTTTGTCATTGCGGAATACAAAGGAGGCGCCGTTGCCCCCGTCCATGATGCAGAGGATGTTGAGGTGGTGGATGTAGCTTTCGCGCCGTTCAAGCCCTTTGGTCATTGCATCGATGTTGGCAGCGACATTACGGCCCATCACTTCGGCAATGTGCCCCTGTTTGGCACGCCAGTCGGGCCCATCGAGGGCGACCGAATCACCGATGGCAAAGACACCGTACACTTCGGAAGTCTCATCGTAGTCGTGCAGCACTTCGCAGTAGTCGTTTATTTTGATGAGTCCCGCTTCGTTCAGCGGCAGATCGCTGTCGGCAAAAACCGGATGGCCGTCACCGGCGGGAACAAACATCGTGAAATCACTTTTGATCTTGCTGTCATCCTCCAAAACGATCCCGTCGGCTTCGAAACGCTTGATCTTTTTGCCCACGTGCGTGGCAATGCCGAGTTTTTCGAAATAGATATCCATCATTTTGACTGCCTGATGGCCCATCCGGGCTCCGGGGCTTTGCATGGGGGCAAAAAAGACGAGTTCGAATTGTGTGCGTATTCCTTGCTTTTTGAGCAGGTTGTGGACATTGAAGAGCACTTCAAAAGCCGGGCCGCCCCGGACATTGCTGGCGTCCCTGGGATTGCCGCCAAAGCCAAAGGCAATGGTACCGCTTCCCCGAGCGATCAGTGCATCGAGTCGCTCCTTGATTTGGACGGATTCTTCGGGGGTGCCGCAAATCGAGAGGAAATGTTCGCTCCCCTGGTGGCGCATTTTGCCGCTTCCCATGGCAATGACAAGAAATGCAGCCTGGTGTTCTCCGTGGGCACAGACGACATGTTTGTTGCGGGAGTGAATCTGCTGTACGGTATCGATAATGACGTCAAATCCGTGTGCCTGCGCGATCGCATCCAGCGGTACCTTGATGGCATCAAAATCCACTTCACCCGTCGGCACCCAGATCGATGTGGGAAAGATATAGAAATAATCACGGTTTGCGATCATGGTGACACGATGCCCTTTTTTGCGCAACGAAATAGCCGCCTCTACGCCAGCGAAGCCGCCGCCGAGAATCAATATATGATGCTGGGTCATGAAGACTCCTAAAAGATTATAATTTTCATAATCATAACAAATACTTGTTTAAAATGGAGCGAATTTAGAACATATCCGGGAAAATATCGTGCGGGGTTGGCCGCTTTTTTTGGGAAGAGGGCGCCACAGGATAGGCAGGGGGTGTTACCGGGGGCGGCAGCACGCTATGGGGCTTTTTTCGCCTTGTTTTTCTTCGCACTTTCTTTTGCTTGCGCTGTATGGCTTCGCGTTCGGCTTTGAGTTTGCGCTTAATGCTTCGGATGCGTTCTTGCTGTTTTCGGGCAGCTTCCCGGCGACGTTTTTGTCCCTTTTTGCGCAGTTTTTCCTGTTCGATTTTGCTCAGGTCGGGCTGGAGAAACCCCTGGTCAACCAAAATATCCACCAGCGTGTGAAAGGTGGGTACGGCTGATTTGGCCGCAAAATACGCTTTGGGTTTGCTTGCCTTGATGACGAGCACACCGAGGGTATATCGGTGCCCTTTGTTGTCGTTGGCAAATCCGTAAAAGCTGCTGTGGTAGGTGCGACTGTATCCGCTGCGCCCTTTGGAAATATGGGCAGTACCGGTTTTGCCGCCGATTTCCAAACCGGGGTATTGGGCCCGGACGCCGGTTCCTCGGGCAACGACAGCCTGGAGGATGGTGTGGATTTGTTGGGCGGTTTGGGGGCTGATGGCTCTGCGGTTGCCGTATTTTGGCTTGTGGAGATAACGGGTGCCGTTGGCGTCGGCCATGTAATCGAGGAGGCGCGGCGTGACGGCAATGCCGCCGTTGTTGAATGCGCTGTAGGCTTTGAGCAGCTGGGCAAAGGTGGCTGTCATGCCGTACCCGTATGCCTGATTGGCGCTGTGGAGACGGTGGGCGAGCAGATGCGCCGATTTGATTGTGCCGTGGAGTTCATGTGAGAGGTCGATGCCGCTGGGGCGCCCGAGGCCAAACGCTGCCATCCCGTCGTGCATGCTCTTTCCGCTCAGGCGCCACGCAATTTGGGCAATGCCAATGTTGGAAGAGTGAACGATGATGTCGGTCGCCGTCAGGGAATCAAAGGCTTCGTCATCGGTAATGGTAAATGTTTTGGTCACATCCATTGTGCCGTTGTGGACGTTGAGCCAACTGGCGGGGGTGACTTTTTTGTGTTCCAGTGCGATGGAGAGTGTGATGGGCTTGATGACGGAGCCCGGCTCATACGGATAGGAGGCAAAATGGGGATTGAGCTTGGCAACATCGCGTTGCCGGATGTGCATCGGGTTGTACCGCCGGGTGCTGGCCAATGCGAGGAGCTTGCCGGTGCGACTCTCCATAATGGCTGCCAGAATTTCCTGCGCTCCAGTTTCCCGACGCATGGCATCCAAAGCAAGCTCGGCGCGGCGTTGCAGAGAAAGGACAATATTCAAATGGAGATTCAAACCATCAATACGGGGCATTGTCCGGACAGTACCGTTGCGCAGAATGATGCCGGCGACATCCCGCTGCCCCCGGATCCAACCGTTTTGTTTGGAAGTCAAATGGAGTTGATAGTACCGTTCCAACCCTTTGGCGCCCCGCACTCCCATGTATCTTCCGATTGTGTGTTTGCGGATATAGCCCAGCGCCGGTTCCAAAACGTCGTGCAGGGGAAATTCCCTCTCTTCTCCGCTTTCGATAATATCAAGACCATGAACCACATCCATGCCGTTGCGGTTCTTGATGGGACGGAAAACCCGCAAACGCCGCAGTGTGTACGCCAGCGATTTGAGGTGGATGGCCGTTCCGGTGCTGATGGTGCTTGACAGGGTCACATATCCATGCTTTTGCCGCCCGTCTTTGGCGACAAAACGTTGGGCAATTTCCTCCTCGGCTATCCCGGAGTAGATGCTGAACAGGCGGACAAACAGTGGGCGTTTGGCCGGATCGATTCCCGGTGCATAGACGATGGCCTTGTAGGTTTTGTGCGGCAGGCTGAGGGTGTAGCCATCATGTGATACGATGTAGCCCCGCAAGGCCCGATCGCGCACGATGGCCATTTGATCGGGCAGGGGTCGGTCAGAATGGATGGTGCGCGCTACAGACCATAAAAAGCCAAAAACCAACAGAATCACGATCCCGAAGAGGAAAGCCAGCTTGAGGCTGCGGCGATGGAAAGCGGCACTCGACTCCCCCATTTCGACTCCAATGCAAATATATTTTTGCTATTTTAGTGGAATCTATCTTCAATTTGACTATAATTACACAAATTAATACTATTTAATACAAAAAGAAAAACAGGGAGGGAATTTGTGATCGATAAAACACTGTTGGGCGCTGTCGCTGTCTTGCTCGCTCTGTCACTGATTTTGAGCTATACGCTCTCGGAGTATGCGGTTGTATATTATGGAAATATTTCCGAATACCATTTCCTCGTCCGACAACTTGCGGCAGTTGCCATCGGGGTTGCTCTGATGATCGGTCTCAGCTATCTCGACCCGGATCGGTGGTTTGTTCCACTGGGGTTTGGGATCTTTATCCTTTCCTTTGTTGCTATGATGGCGATGCCGTTTATGCCGGAAACGCTGGTCAAAAGCATTTTGGGTGCCAAGCGGTGGATTCGACTGGGGCCGATTTCCTGGGCGCCGGTAGAGTTTTTTAAGATAGGATTTGTTTTTTTTCTCGGGTGGAGTTTTGATCGAAAAATGCTTCATCACACGCATCTTGGCTTCAAAGAAGAGGCCAAATTGATTCTCCCCTATTTGTTATTGTTCGGTTTGGCGGTGATTTTGATTGCCATCTTCCAAAAAGATTTGGGTCAAGTGACGGTTTTGGGGGGTACGCTTCTGGTCTTGGTCCTCTTTGCCGGGCGGAGTGTGCGATTGTTTACCAGTTTGCTGGGCCTGGGAGTGGGTGCTTTTGTCTTGCTTGTTTGGGTTGCCCCTCATCGGATCGCCCGCTTTCGGAGCTGGTGGTCGACGGTGCAGGATACGTTTTTGCAGTTTTTCCCGCCGGATATGGTGGGGCGTTTCCGGGTCGATGCTTCACAAGAGCCATATCAGATCGCCAATGCACTCAACGCGATCAAGCACAGCGAATTTTGGGGTCAGGGGCTGGGAGCAGGGCAGTTTAAACTGGGATACCTCAGTGAAGTCCATACCGATTTTGTTTTGGCCGGCTTGACCGAAGAGCTGGGGTATGTGGGCGTGGTGACGGTGAGCATGCTGGTGCTGCTCATTGTGTATCGGTTGTTCAAGATTGCCGCACGGGTCGAAGCACCGTCGTATTATCTGTTTGGTGTCGGGATGGGGCTGCTGATCGCTTTCTCGTTTTTGATTAACAGCTACGGTATTTCGGGCATGGCCCCCATCAAAGGGATCGCGGTGCCGTTTCTCAGCTATGGCGGTTCGCAAATTGTGGCCAATGCGCTGGCGATCGGGATGGTATTGATGATTTCGAAGAAACGGAAAGAGGGGAATGCAGCATGAGCATGGCAATGACGGGTGGCGGAACCGGTGGGCATCTGGTAATCATCAAAGCGGTCAAAGAACAGTTGGCACAGCGCAGCGCACACCGTGCAGAGCGGGGTGCCCGCAAGCCAACACTGGGCATTTACATTGGTTCTACCCAGGGACAGGATCGAAAATGGTTTGCAGAAGATGAAGATTTTGATGCGTGCTATTTTTTGGAAACCCAGGGGGTGGTCAACCGGCGGGGACTGGGCAAACTGAAGTCACTGTGGATGCTGGCCAGGGCGTTTGTCCGGGCGCGAAAGCTGCTCAAAAAACATGGAATCAGCGTGGTGTTTTCGGTGGGAGGGTTTTCGGCGGCGGCTACGGCCTTTGCGGCACTGAGTCTGCGGATTCCGTTGGTGATTCATGAACAAAATGCCGCATTGGGATCGCTCAACAAGCTCTTGAAACCTTATGCCGCCCATTTTATCAGCTCCTACCTTCCCGAGAGCCCCATCCATGCCTATCCGATCAAAAAAATATTTTTCGATACAGCCCGCATCCGAACGGACGTCAAAACGGTGATATTTATCGGCGGTTCCCAGGGAGCGGTTGCGATCAACGATTTGGCCCTTTCACTGGCCCCGCGACTCCAGGAGCGTGGCATCACGATCATCCATCAGGCAGGGGAACGCAACATCGAGGCGGTTCAGGCCGTTTATGCGAAAATGGGAATAGAGGCGGAAGTATTTGGATTTACGGACCAGCTGGCTGCATACATGGCATTGGCTGATTTTGCGATTGCCCGAGCCGGTGCTTCGACATTGTGGGAGTTGGCTGCCAACGGCCTGCCGACACTGTTTGTCCCCTATCCCTACGCCGCCGGTGACCATCAGTACCACAATGCCCAGTTTTTGCTGGCAAAAGATTTGGCCTGGCTCATGCGCGAAAATGCGATCGATACGGAGCGTATTCTTGCCCTGCTTGATGCGGACATGCAAGAAAAGAGCCGCGGCCTGATGGACGCAGTCGAACACGACGGCGCCCGCCAGATCGCCACATTGCTTCAGGAAATGTGACGCAGTCATGTCCGGCGCGCCACAAACATAATTTTCGCGAAAGCGCTTCACGATTTTTCCATCTTTTTCTGTTATAATAGCCGTATCGAAACAACAAGGAGTTGGATATGAAACATATGAGATACTTGGTATGGGGCGCCATAGCCGTATTGGCGCTGAGCGGGTGTAAAGTGCCCACACCAACGGTGAGTACCGTCAATATCTATGACCTGAATGCTGGATACAAGATATCCGGGCGTGATACGATCAAGAATGAAGATGTTGATCTTTGTTTTAAGGGGAGTAGCTATGGCTATGGTCGAGGCAACACCTATTTTTATGGGTCGTTTAGCATTTCCGATGCCGATATCGTTTTGATTGATCACACGGATGGCGGCAGTTATCGCCTTGTGACCGATGGTGAGATCGAAGAAGGAAGCACCTATTTTTTCTCGGGCATAAACGATAATATTGTTGTGGATTCAATCTCGGAAAGTAGATCAATCAGTGATTGCGAAGGGTACGGGCGTTTGGCAGGCTCTCTGCATCTTGGCAGCAAGCCGGCACAGTAAACCCATTCAAAGCAAGGAGTTCCCATCAAACTGTTTATCCGTTTCTTTTTGATCATAGTATTGGGTGTCGGACTGGTGCAGGCGCGTGCGGCCGATGACCGGACGGCCGGATATCATGACGGCTGTCGGAGTGCGCGGGGCCATTACACCCGCAGTGCATACAAGTACCGCCATGCTTCCCGGTACCGCACCGGATGGCTTCGGGGAAAAAAAGCATGTGCACGCCCGGTCCGCAAGCGCACAATCCGTCGCCGTCGCGTCCGCAAACATGTCGCGATCCCGTGCAACAATACGCAATCCTCCTGGACTGCGTTTCGGCGGGGATGGCAGCACGGAAACCGTTCGGCCCGTGGCCACTTTTATGTCGACCGCCGTGGGTGTGCCGCCTACCGCCAGGGGTGGGTCAGCGGTTATCGTGACTGCCACTGCGGTGACGCAAGCAAGCAAGGAAGCTATGCCGAAGGATACTACGCCGGGTGTTCGAGCATTGTCAGCCTCATGATCCGTGATGACTACTACTACAAAACCCGATCCGGATACCGACATGGCTGGATTCAGGGTTATCGGGATTGCCGGGGTATGTACCGGTAGCTGTTTTCTGTTTTTTCGATCTTTTTGGGCGGGAGACCCCCGCCCGTAATCTCTTTTTCGCTAAAATATCCTCCAATTTAACACAGTGGGTACTCGATGGACATTCGACAGCAGTTTTTAGATTTTTTCAAAGCAAAGGGACACCGAGAAGTGGCCAGTTCTCCGCTGGTACCGGATGATCCGACGCTGA
>CAZRUT010000041.1:0-7882 GCA_964603215.1 uncultured Nitratifractor sp. | reverse complement strand
TCCCGAGGAGCACCCATGAAAACCCTGTTGATCAAAACCCACGAAGTGTGGCTTGAAACCCTGATGGCTGCATTCATGAGTCGTACACAGAGCCGTCAGGTTCTTTATGAATTTTCCGACATCCTGTGGCGCCATTTTACCTGGCTGGAACATGAACTGATTCGCCACAGCGAACCGTATGACTATGACCGTGATGCCATCCCGATTCAGGTTGCCCACCTGCACGACATCCTGCACAATATTCATACCCGCCTCAGCGAAATCGATCTCCAGCTCATCAGCTGTCCCGACAAAGCGCTGGCCGGCCGCATCGCCACCGACATACGCTACATGCAGGGGGTCCTCATGGATATGGATGATGAAGTGATTCATGCCTTTGACGGCTCCCGGACCCTCAACGGCGTCACACTGACCCCGGAAGCAACCGATGCGCTGACACTCTTTCTCTTTGAAGAAAGCTACAAAGAATATGAGCTTATCCTCATTTATAATTACCTGAAAGCCCACAGCGACGATCCCTTTCTGAACCGAATTTTTCAGATATTAGTCGATGAGAGTTTTTTTCATTTGCGCAGTTTCGGGCAAATGATGAGCGATATGGGGCTGCTCGCCGTCCCCCGCGTCATCCACAAAAGCCTCTACCAGGTCGAAAGCATCGCACAATTCCTGCGTGATGGAATCGAAGAGGAAATTGCAGCCAAGCAGCAATGCCTCGATCTCTCCGGGGCTGTCGCCAAAGAATCCCAGGCGCTGGCCGCATTTTTTGATTTTATCAACTTTCAGGAAGATTACCACGTCAGTCTGATGCGCGAAGCTCTTGACCACTACGCGGCACGCTCATGAACAAGCATTACAGCAGCATCCTCTCCCGCCTGTTCGGGCGTCTGGCCGCATCGGAATTTGGTGCCCCGGCACAACCATGGATCAACCGCAGCTACATCAAACTGATGGGCCGCGACATGCAAGCGTTTGAAGCACCCGAACATTACCCCTCGCTCAACGCACTGTTCACCCGTGCCCTGGTACTAAACCGGACGTTTGACCCTGCGCCCCATGCCATCATTTCCCCCTGTGACGGGCGGGTCAGCGAAGCGGGGTACATCCGCGACGGTCAGGCACACCAGATCAAAGGGATGCGCTACGACACCGCGGCACTGCTGGGAGCAGAACATGCTGCCGATATCCCCCGTCTTGAGGGTGGAGCATACGTCAACCTCTACCTCTCGCCCAGCGATTACCATCGGTACCACATCCCTTTTGATGTGCAGATCGATTCCGTGACACACATTCCCGGAAAGCTCTATCCGGTCAATTTCCCCCTCCTGCGCCACAAGCTCAATCTGTTTATCGAAAATGAACGGGTGGTGATTGCGGTACGTGATGCGCATGGTGCACGCCACTTTATGGTGCTGGTCGGTGCACTCAATGTGGGCAAAATGGTCGTCACATTCGAGCCACGCATCCAAACCAATGCCAATGCACGGTTTCGCCAGCACTACCAGTATGCCGATCCGAAACACATCAAAAAAGGTGAACTCTTCGGCTGGTTTGAAATGGGCTCAACCATCGTGATGATCAGCGAAGAGGGAGCGGTTCACTACGACGTCAACATCGGTCAAAAGGTCCATTTCGGTCAAACAATCGGCCAACGCACTGCTGCTACACATTCCCATGCATCCGACGCCCATGGCTAAATCCCTGATAATCTTCGACATGGACGGGACGCTGGTTGACAGTTCTCTGCTGCTGGCCAATGCCATCAATCACGTCCGGGGTCATTTGGGACTCCCCCCGATGCCCTCCGGGCACATCATCGGCCAGGTCAACAACCATCGGCTCAATCCGGCACAGTATTTTTATGGACTGGATCATTTCGAACCCATACATGAGCACTGGTTTTCTGCATACTATACGGCCCATCATGATCGGGAACTGGCACTTTATGACGGCGTCATGGATTTGCTTGCTGTCCTGAAAGGCGAGGGAAAACAGATGGCGCTTGCCACCAATGCCTACCGCACATCTACGCTGGAATCGTTGCGGCACCTTGAAATCGAGCATTTTTTTGATGCCATTGTTACCGCCGAAGACGTGATCATGGCCAAACCCGATCCGGAAATGCTTCATCGTATTTTGCACCAGCTTCACGCTACCCGGGATGCAGCACTGTTTATCGGTGACGGACCGCGCGACGAAGAAGCGGCCCAGGCAGCCGGCATCGACTACATCATGGTCGATTGGGGCTTTACCGATCATGGCGATCGTCGTGTTGTAGCTGATGTCCACGCACTTCAAGCCCGCATCGCTGCCGCATAAAACCCCGGACAGCAATCCTACTTTGCCAGGCGCTTGTCCCGAATACTCATGTGTTTGTTCTCTTCATCGAAATGAATATCGAACAAATCGATCTCTTTGATAAGGCTGCTGAGTTTTTTGTAGCCGAAATTGACCAGAGAAAAGGAAGAACGGTTTCCGATGTAGCTCCCCACATCGCTCAACGGCGCCCATCCGTACTCATCCATGGTTTGCTCCACTGCATCCCGCAGCAGATTGACCAGCCACGTATCACCGCGCATCTCTTTGCCGCTTTTGCGGGTCGGGGCCTGTGCATCGACGCTCTCGGTTTCGGTCTTTCCCTGATCTGGCGTACGCCCCATAAGCTTCTCGGTAAAAATAAACTGTGAGCAGGCTGCCATAAAAGGCTTGGGGGTTTTCTTCTCTCCGAACCCAAATACTTTGATCCCTTCGGCCAGCACCCGCATCACAACCGGGGTAAAATCACTGTCGCTTGTAGCAAAGGCAAATGCATCGATCCGTTTGGTATGCAGGAGATCGATCGCATCAATCGTCATGAGGATGTCGGTCGCATTTTTGTTGCGGGTGTAGTCAAACTGCTGAATCGGTTTGATGGCATACTCAAGCAGTTTTTCCTCCCAGTTTTTGAGATTTTCCTTGGTCCAGTTTCCATAGGCCTGGCGGATATTGACCACACCATATTTGCTCAATTCACTGATGATGCCGTCGATGGCTCTATAAGAAATATTATCACAATCGATAAACAGGGCAATGTAATCTTCGTCTTTTTTCATTAATTGTATTCCTTTTGAGTGTATTATAACAAAAAAACAGCATAATTTACGAGCATTTAAACTTATTTAATTAAAATATGGTTAGCCCATTCACAAAGGAGAACATGTGCTAACCAAATGTACCAAAATAGGCTTTTGGGTCTGTCTTTTTGTGTTGCTGGTCATTATCTGTACCTGGCAGCATCTCGGCGACTTCAAAGCAAACATCCAACCCAAGGAGTCTGTAGCACCGCAGACGATCAATCGACAGCCCGCCGATACCGATCATGACGGTATTACGGATGCAGTTGAAAAAATGCACCACCTCAATCCCAACCTCGCCGATACCGATGCCGACGGCAAGAAAGACGGCGTTGAGGGAACCCAGGCCGATGCAGACAATGATGGTATTATTGATGCCCTGGAGTCAGCGCTGGACGACAGCGATCTTGACGGGGTCGTCGATGAGCTTGACAGCGAAAATACCAACCCCGACAACGACACCGACGGGGACGGATACGGTAATGGATTGGAGGTAGCCGAGAATACCGATCCGCTTGACGCCAAAAGCGTCCCGCCCGATCGTGACAAAGACGGTATTCCCGACAGCATCGATGCCGAGAAAAAGCCCATCGCGTTCACCATCACCAAAGAAGAAAACCATGTCACACTCAATGGTTCCTTTGGAGATGTATTGCAAGTGCAGACGCTTCAGGGTGTCTTGGACGCAGGTAACATCGCATACGAAAACGGCGTCATCATGCAGGACAAATATCTTGAGGATGGTGGAGCGATTGCGCTTGCGCAGAAACTATCGCCATTCTTTTTGTCCCATTACACCCACGGAACCATTCAATACAAAGACGGCACGTTGACGGTGGGGGGCGACGTCGCCCGCCCGGAAGACAAGACCGCCATGGATACGCTTCTGGCGGAGCATGTCGGGCTTATCCATTACGTCAACGACACCCGGGTGCTTGCGCCCCCGCCCGCGCCAACCAAAGCCATTGTTCCGGAGCCAGCCGCAGAGGAAAATACCACTGCGCCGGAGCCGGTTCCAGAGGAAGACAATGTGACGTCAGAATCGACCGCACCTGCGGAGGCCAACACAAGCGCACTGACCCCCAAAAAAGTCATCGAAACGCAGCCGATTGATTTCGCGCTCACCAAAGAAGGCGCCACTTTCCATCTTGAGGGGATCTTCGGTAATGCCGATCAGATCAGTGCACTCCAGCACGCTTTGGATGAGCAGGGAGCGCAATACCAGAATGGTACACTCAAACAGGAGGAGCATCGTGAAGGAGATCGTGTCGTAGATCTGACCCAAAAAATTCTTCCAAAATTCTGCGCAGCGTACCGCAAGGGGAGCATCACATACCACGACGGCACATTGGTGGTCACCGGTGAAGTAATGGAGCCCAATGATGCGAACATAATGGAACGCCTTTTGGCTGCCAACGCCATGGGAATTCCATATCGCAACCAGACAGAAGTCGTCAAGCCTGCCGTCGTCTCGGACAAGGAGCGTACTGCATTCATCGCGGAGATCCACGCAATTCTCACCAAAGCAAACATTGCATTCCGGACCGGCAGCGCCAAACTGACTGTTGAGGGAAAAAATGTCGTCAAGGACGTTGGAAACATCCTGATGAAGCACCGTTTGGTTCGCGTCCAGATTGCCGGATATACGGACAGCGACGGTAATGACGATGCCAATATGAAATTATCACAAGCTCGGGTGGAAACGGTGAAACGGGCGCTGATTCGGCAGGGAATTGACCCGTTCCGAATGCAAGCCAAAGGATATGGCGAGCTCGATCCTGTTGCCCCCAATGACACCCCAGAGAACAAAGCGAAAAATCGCCGCGTTGCATTCATCATCTTAGGAGAATAATATGTTAGCCATCGCATCCCAAATCATTCTGTGCCTCGTGCTGGCCGCCCTGTTGGGCCTGATCATCGGTTATCTGCTTGGCAAGTCAAACTGCCCCAAATCTACCTACATCGCAGGCAATACCACGGATACGCATACCCGTGATGATGACGACTGCAACGATCCGGATGCAGCATCCGATTCCAGCATTTCGGAAGACGCTGTCGCCATCGATAGCGCGACGGAAGCATCCGATACGGAACCTTCACAGGCGTTCATGACACAGATCCAGGCAGACAACGCCACGGCAGAAGCCGACGGCAACAGTGAAGAGGCTACGCAAGCCAAAGAAGAAAAAGCAGCCAAAGCAGCGGCCGAGCAGGAAGCAGCCGCGCAAGCCAAGGCCGAAGCAGAAGCTGAAAACGAAACGGCGGCCAGAGCCAGGGCCGAAGCGGAGGCCGAAACCGCAGCATCTGAAGCAGCGCAACACGCTGCCGAAGAAGAGGTTGCTCAGGCCAAAGCCGAGCAAGAGGCAGCCGCCAAAGCAAAAGCAGAGGCCGAAGCCGTCGCCAAAGGAACACAAAGCGCCGAAAACGAGCCAGAAGCGCTGCCGGCCGGTGAAGCACCCCAGGGACTCCTTGATGCGCCCCGTGACGGCAAAAAAGACAATCTTACCCGCATCAAAGGCATTGGCATCAAAATTGAAGCGGCCCTGAACGGTATCGGCGTATGGCATTTTGACCAAATTGCGACCTGGACCGAGGAAAACATGGCATGGGCCGATCGTGCGCTTGCCTTCCCGGGCCGTGCCAAGCGTGACGACTGGGTCGGCCAGGCCGCACTGCTCGCCGCCGGCGAAGAAACCGAATTCTCCAAACGGGTAGACAAAGGCGAAGTGGCCACGAGTAAAAAGTCCTGAGCATGAAAATGCTCGGGCTGCTTGGCGGAATGAGCTGGGAAAGCACTGCCACCTATTACCGCCTTGTCAACGAGGGAATCCAACAGCGCCTCGGCGGCCTGCATTCTGCAGAACTCCTGCTCTATAGCGTGGACTTTGATACGATTGAATCACTGCAGCATGCCGGTAAATGGGAGCAGATGGGAATCCTGCTTTCCGATGCGGCATGCCGCCTGGAACACGCCGGAGCAGAGGGACTCGTGCTGTGCACCAATACCATGCACAAGCTGGCGCCTGCCATTGTCTCCCATACCAGACTGCCCCTGATTCATATTGCCGATGCAACGGCGCAAAAACTGGTGCGTGACGGCAGGAAAAAAGTCGGATTGCTCGGCACGGCCTTTACGATGGAAGAGGACTTTTACCGCAGGCGACTCACCGACCGGTTTGGATTGGAAGTGATCGTTCCCGAGGCGCAACAACGCCAGGAAATCCATCGCGTCATCTATGAAGAGCTTTGCGTGGGCGCAACCCAACAGGCTTCACGAGATTATTATGCCGGTGTCATTCAGGAACTGCGGGATCATGGGGCCGAAGCAGTCATACTTGGGTGCACAGAAATTGGTCTGCTTCTTTCCCAGTCCGATAGTGTGCTGCCCCTGTATGACACCACCGTCATTCATGCCGAAGCGGCCGTATCATGGATGATCGATACCTAATTGTGGTATAATAATACACTCGATGACACAGGAGCCCCATCATGAAAAACAATCCAGACACAGAACGGTACGAGGCATTGCGTGCGCACCTTGAAAAACTTGACTTGAGCGAAGAAGAAAAGAGCAGCTCATTCAAGCACATCGAAGCGTGGTATGCTCAGGACAAAGCATTCGGAACGCTCTATGCTGAACTGGCGCGCATCTCACCAAAAATCGAAACGCTGCTTGAGGAAATGGGGCTGGTGTAGCAATCCAAAATCTTTGGGAATCGTCTATTAGCTAAATGCGCTAAAAGTTTTGCTACAATATAGACAGTGTCTATTTTTTGCTTTGGAGTTTGTCATGTACCGTTTTCGACTCAAAAAAACTACTTTTTCTCTCTTGGTTCTCTGTGCTGCGTCTGTTTGGGTACATGCAACAGAAGTTCGGACAACAGACAAACCATTGCTGACCCATATGCGTGTGCTCAGCGAAAGCAGAGGCTTGGTATGGCGTGCGTACAAAAACTACATTATGATCGGCATCGAAAATCCATACAACCACCCCAAACAGCGTCTCCCGGAAGCCATCGATGCATTTGAAAAAAGCATGAAGGCTTCGCGCGCCTATGCTATTGAAAAAAAATTAGCCAAGATGATGCCCCATTTGGACCAAGCCGACAAAGAATGGAATGCATTGAAGGCCATGCTCCTCGCTCCGCCTGACAAAGAGAAAATCAACGCAATCGATGTATTGGCCATGAAAGACACCCGCACCATCATTAAAGCCCTCAAAGCAATGGGAAGCTACGATCCCAGCGGGAACTGGAAGTATTTGGAACAAACCCAAAAAGCACAAAATATTGCCCAGAGAATGGCCACGCTCTACCTCGACAATGTCTGGGGAGGCTTGAAGCCGGAGCGGTATCAAAAAATGATGCAGAAAGTGACAGGCAATTACAAAAAAGTAGAAAAACTGGTGTACCAAAGTAAATTTCTTACACCGGAAATCGATCAAGTCCTTAAAAGTGCCCATCAAGACTACCGCTATTTTGAAATGATGTGGAAAGGATCGCGTCATACATTTATCCCAACACTGATTTATAAAAAATCTTCCGATATGGATGAGAAGCTTGGCCAATGTACGACGCTTATTCTGGAGCAGATCAGTCAGTAGGATCCAAAGGAGCGCCCGAGAGGGGCGATCAGCTATGAAACGATGTGGGTGGCTGAAGTCACGTTGTGGCTCAGGCCTATCTCTTCGGGACTGCACCCCAAGGCAATGGCCAGCATTTGGGGCATGTGCAGCACCGGCAACGCAATATCACGTCCAAGCTGCTTGCCGG
>CAZRUT010000040.1:0-7891 GCA_964603215.1 uncultured Nitratifractor sp. | reverse complement strand
TTTCCTTCGGTAGGAATATAATTGCCGGTGATGTTGTTGAAAATGGTAGTTTTTCCGGCACCATTGGGGCCGATGAGACCGTAAATCTGCCCTTTCTGCACGTCGAACGAGAGCTGATCGATTGCCGTGACACCGCCGAAGCGCATGGTAATATCCCGGATTTCCAAAAGAGAATGATTCATGATTGTGCTCCTGATTGCTGTTTGCCAAAGCGTTTGCGGACACTCTCGCCAATCTCTTTGTCACCAAAGAGCCCTTTGCGGGCGAAAAGCATCATCACCACAAGCAAGATCGCAAACACCACCATCCGCATCCCCGGATGGGCACCGGTGTGCCAGCCGAGGATATCCATGTCGTCATCGAGGAAGCGGAGCCACTCCATCCCCCCCATAACCAAAATAGTGGCAAACAGGGCGCCGCTCATGCTTCCCAAGCCCCCCAGCACAATAATGATCAGCAGCTGGAACGTCAGCAAAAAGGTAAATTGATCGGGTGAAATCGTAGTCAAAAACGAGGCCAGCAGTGCTCCGCCGACTCCTTCGAAAAATCCGCTGGTGACAAAAGCCGTTGTTTTGATCGCAAAAGTGTTCACCCCCATGGCAATTGCAGCATCTTCGTCATCACGCACCGCTTTCATGGCGCGACCGTATCGGGAGTAAATGACATTGAGCATCACCAAAAAGGTGACCAGTGCGACCAGACCGATCCAAATAAAATTTGCATTACCCGGGATGTCGTTGAGGCCCATGGCGCCGTTGGTGTATGCAGGCTTGTTCATGGCAAAGATGCGGATAATAAACCCGAAGCCCAATGTAACGATCGCCAAGTAATCCCCCCGAACGCGAAAAACCGGAAATGAGAGCATTGCTGCCACTACAGCAGCGGTTGTGCCGCCAATGAGCAGGGCCGGCAGAAATCCTGAATGCATGTGCAAAACAATCGGTGCAGGATCAACCAGTGCAAACATATCGATCTTTGTTTCGGTCGGGATTGTGAACAAAGCCCCCATATAAGCACCAATGGCAACGAAGCCGTTGGGTTCAAGAGAAAACTGTCCGGCGACGCCGTTAATCAGGTTGTAGCTCAACGCCAGAATGGCAAAGATGCCAATATTGTTGAGAATACTGAGTGTATAATTATCGAGTGATCCATTGGCCCAATAGATTAAATAAACCGAAAGGGCCAAAAGGAGGGAATTGAGTACGAATTTTTGCATGATGGCCTCCTAAAATCGACTGCGATCAAGGTCTTCGCCCATGATACCGGTGGGGCGAAACAGCAAAACCAGAATCAGGAAAAAGAATGCAAATGCATCTTTGTATCCTCCCAGTTCCGGAAAACCGGCAACGACCAGGATTTCGGTAAAGCCAAGGATAAAGCCTCCCAGCACTGCACCGGTAACGGATCCAATACCGCCCAATACCGCGGCCGCAAAAGCTTTGAGTCCGACGATGATCCCCATCAGCGGATCAATCGAGGGGTAACTGACCGCATAAAAGATCCCGCCGACGGCTGCCAGTGCCGATCCCAAAGCAAAAACCAGCGAAATGATTCCGTCGGCATTGATTCCCATGAGTTTGACCGTAGGGATGTCGAAGGCCAGTGCCCGGATGGCCATCCCGTATTTGGTTCGGTACAGTACCCACAGGACACCGGCCAGAATCAACAGGGTGACCAGGGGAATGACCAGCGCGGTTGTCGGTAGATAGAGCGCACCCAGCCGAAGGACTTTGGTCAGGTAGTCTGGAGCCGGAAAGGCCCTTGGAACACCACCAAAGAGAACATTAAAAAGGTTTTCGAGAAAGAAACTGATGCCGATGGCGGTGATCAGCAGAGAAATCTTTGGAGCATTGCGCAGAGGTTTGTAGGCGACTTTGTCAGTCAAAACCCCCACCAAGACCGATCCGATGATCCCCAGCAATACTGCCAGTGGGAAGCTCAGGCCCGCCGCATGTGCCAGATAGACAAAAAAAGCGCCCACCATCATAATATCTCCGTGTGCGAAGTTGATCAATCGCAGCACGCCGTAAACCATGGTGTAACCGATGGCGATCAGTGCATACATGCTCCCGAGACTGAAGCCATTGATCATCTGTTGCAAAAATGTAGTCATGTCCATTTTGTGCCTTTGTGATATTGGTGTGTTATTATAGCCACAGAATAGTTAGAGCTATGCAAAAAGGGGAATATGTGACAGGCCGAAAAGAAATTTGTTAATAGAGAAGGGACAGACGTCAGTGCCCGCGGAACCGAAGTTCCGCACACGGATCCCGAAAATCGCTTAAGGATTGACGGTAGTTTTGTAGGCGAATTTTCCGTCTTTGACAGCATTGACTACAGCCGACTTGACTGCATCGCCGTTTTCGTTGATGTTGATGACACCGGTGATACCGTGATAGTCTTTGGTGCCGCGCAGATTCGCATTAATGCACTCTTTGTCATCACTGGTTTTGCCGGCATCAATACACTTGTTCATGGCGCTGAGGATCATGCCATATGCATCGGCAGCCAGTGCGCCCATAGAGTCAGCAGCTTTGTTGTATTTTTTGTGGAACGCTGCGACGTAGGCTTTGGCTTCGGCCGAACTGGCAGCTGCTTCGTTGAAGTGGTCGGTGTACATAAAGCCTTCGGCATCTTTGCCGCCGATTTTAACCAACTCAGGGAAGCCAACACCATCGCCGCCGATAAACGGAGCTTTGACACCCATGGCGCGTGCCTGCTTGACGAGAAGCGCTCCCTCTGGATAGTAGCCGGTAAATGCGATGATGCCGGGATTGGCCGCTTTGAGGGTCGCTACTTGAGCATTGAAGTCTTTATCGCCGGAGTTGATCAGGACCGTCTTGACGATTTTCCCGCCAGCTGCTTCGTATGCTTTTTTGAATGCCTTGGAAAGGCCAACAGAGTAATCCTGCTTGGCATCGGTCACAACGACAGCCGTCTTGTAGCCGTTATCCATGGCATATTTTGCGGCGACAGCTCCCTGAAATGGATCAATGAAGCATGCCCGGGTTACATATTTTTTTCCTTTGGTGACACGGGGGTTGGTGGAAGCATGGGTAATCATCGGCGTTTTGGCTTTTTCGGCTACCGGCGCCATTGCCATAGAATTGCTCGAAGCGACTTCGCCCAGAATGACGGCAACTTTATCCTTGTCCAACAGACGTTTGACAGCAGTTGCCGCTTCGACTTTGTCACCACGGTCATCCAGAACAACCAATTGAACGGTGTCACCGTTTTTGAGTTTGGCATTTTGCTCATAGGCAATATCCAGTCCACCCTTGGACGTTTGCCCAAAGGCCGCAATGGGACCTGTCAACGGAAGAACCACACCGATCTTCACCTCTTTGGCCGCAGCCATACCGCCCATCAATGCAACCGCAGCCGCAATGCTCAATACTTTTTTCATTCAAGCTCCTTGAAAATTTTGGTTGAGAGACATCCGTGCATGGCAAACCATTCAAGAATATCTCTTACGGTCCAATAGTAACAGTTTGGTGCTTTTGATAAACTTATCGTGCAATATAATCATCATAAAAAGAAGGGAGGGTGTGGCAAATCAGGACCGTCATACGTGGCGCGATTATGCCAAGAGCTTTTGGGCGATGCGGTGGATCCGTCCTCCGTCAGCACGACGCCCGACGGCCGCTTTGGCTGCACCCATTATGCGCCCCATGTCTTTGAGGCTGCTTGCTCCAGTTTGCGTGATGACGGTTTTGAGGATCGCGGTCAGCTCTGCATCATCCATAGGCTCGGGGAGATAAGCATGCACGATCCGCAATTCGGCCTCTTCCTGCGCCACAAGGTCATCCCGTCCCCCCTGTGCAAACTGCACCTTGGCATCTTCACGCTGTTTGGCGTATTTCATTAAAATTGCCTCCACATCGTCATCGCTGAGTGCACGCCGCTCATCCACTTCGACCTGCTTGATGGCGGCACTGAGATTGCGAAGGGTATTGCGGCGCGCGGTATCTTTGGCGCGCATAGCAACTTTGATATCCGCTTGAATCTGTGCTTTGAGGGACATGAGAAAATCCTTGGTGATGTATGGGCCGTATTATACCCCAATCAAAGTCAATTTATCCTATCATTGCATACAATAACAAGGATGAGCTTATGACGGTTTTTCAGTTGATCTTATTGGTGAGCGCCGGTACGGTTTTTTATCTTTTTTTCAAACAGTTGTTTGGCGGAAATTATCCCAAACGCGGCATCGATTTCGAAGCCGAAGTATCCGACGAGCGTATCGGAGGCTTGCTGGATCCGGGCAAAACATTTGCCCAGACGGCACGGTCTGCGTCACGCATCGATACATTGCTGGACATTGCCAACCGTTCGGCAGAACAGGAAGACTGGGCCGAAGTCGAAAAAGCAATGCAGAGTGCCCGGATCCTCGACGAGAACAACGTCGAAGTTTTGCGGCGCCTTGGCGTTGCCCTATTGCATACCGGCCAGCATGCCGAAGCGGCCAAAACGTTCGAAACACTTGTGGGCATTGATCCACGGGACGATTTGGCCGAGTCCTCCTGGGCCAATGCACTCCATCAGCTGGGGGATGATGCAGGGGCATTGGAACACCATGAGCGTGCCGTCAAAATGGACCCTGCCTATGCACCGCATTATTACAACTACGCCAATACGTTGTACGACATGGGGCGCAGGGAAGAGGCGTTGGCGCTGTATCAAAAAGCATATGCGCTTGATCCTGAGCTGCACAGCGCCAAAAAGATGATGGAGGCATTACAGGGATGATTGATGACCAGTGCTTTGTCCGTCAGACGGCTACGGAAAAAATTCTGCTGCATGTCACCAATGTCTGTGGAGCCTGCTATGCGGATCTCCACGAGGGAGAGGCGGTGTTTTATGATCTTCAGGCATACCGTTATTTGTGTGCGGTGTGTGCCGAGGAGTTGAGTGCGCGCATGAATGAGGCATGTGAAATCGAAGAAGAAGCAAGCGTCAGTTTATTTGGATAGGGTATGCGCTGCAACATACCGGATTGCATTGAGGTAGCTGGTATGGTTCAGGGATGACCCGCGGTAGGCAATGTCGAACGCCGTACCGTGGTCAACCGACGTGCGCAGGATGGGAAGATTGAGGCTGATATTGATTGCGGCATCAAAATAAAGTGCTTTGAGCGGGGCAAGACCCTGGTCGTGGTACATGGCGACGTAATGGGTATAGCGTCGGCGCACATGGGGAACAAAAGCCACATCAGGCACCAGGGGGCCGACAAAAACTTTGGCGGAGCCACCTATGGTGCTGTTGGCATGGTGAATGGCTGCCTGAATGATCTGTTCTTCGTCTCCCAGAATACCGTCGTCTCCGGCATGGGGATTGAGTCCAAGAACGGCAACTGGAGATTGCGGGCCGGCGGTGCGGTAAAAATCGACCAGAAAGCGCGTCAAGTCGGCTTCTTGAATCCGATCCGGTACGGCACGCAGAGGGATATGCTCGGTATAGAGGGCGACATACATTTCGGGACAGCCGAGCATCATCATTGCTTTGGCATCAAAAAAGTCCCGCAGAGCATCGGTGTGCCCTGTGTACGTGATCCCGGCAAGTGCCCAGGCTTTTTTATGGATCGGGAGTGTGACCACGGCATCGACGACGCCGTTGCGTGCCAGCGCAACGGCGTGCACAAACGAAGCATAACTGTATGTGCCGCTCATTGTGTCGACGGTGCCGGGTTGTATCGTAAAAGGATCGGCAAAAGGGGCCACCGTTACAAAATCGTCTGGAACCGACACGCCAAGCCGATCAGCTGCCGCTGAAAGCATACGTGCGTCGATGCAGTAGACAGGCGCGACCATGCGTGCCACGGCTGCATGGTTTTCCAAAGCCAACTGGATACCGATTCCATTGAGATCACCGATGGAAATAGCAATTTTTTTCATGCGACACCCTTGCGGATCAGATTGATTTTGGCCTTGCGACTCATTTTTTTGATGGCAATCTCCCGTCGGAGTGCTTCCCTTTTGTCGGGGCATGCTTCGAAGTATGCAAGGGTTACCGGTCGCCGTCCTCGGGTATATCGGGCTCCCTTTGGGGAGTGGTTGTGCTCCTGGATACGCCGATCCAAATCCAAGGTGATGCCGGTGTAGTAACTTCCGTCGGCGCACCGGAGGATATAGACGGCGTAAGCTTGAGCCATCATGGCACCATGCATGCCCGCATGTCGCGAATAGCCTGTTCCAGTCCGGTAAACACCGATCGGGCGATGATGCTTTGGCCGATATTGAGTTCTTCAACAGTTTCGATTTGAGCGATCTCAGCAACATTATGGTAGTTGATCCCATGACCCGCGGCTACGTGGAGCCCCATTTCGGCGGCATCGCAGCTCAGGCGCCGGAGCAGTGTCTGTTCGGCGTCGAGGCGTTGTGCGAGTTCAGTGCGGGGCAGATCAAGCGCGGGGATGATATGGTGGGTACGCGCCAGGTTGCTGTGCAGCATGGCGTACAGATTGGCATACATACCGGTGTGAAATTCAATCCATTCGACGTCCAGATCTTTGGATGCGGCAATCGCTTCATGCGTGGGATCAATAAAAAGAGATACGTCGATTTCGGCGGCATGAAGGCGTGCGATCGCATCCTGCAGGCGGGGGGATCGGTCGGTGACAAGCAATCCCCCTTCGGTCGTCACTTCTTCACGTTTTTCGGGCACCAGCGTGACGCGGGCAGGGCGGAGTGTGCAGGCCAGGGCAATCATTTCGGGATCGGTGGCGCATTCAAGGTTGACCGGCAGGGGAGCATAGCGTACAATGGTACGGGCATCGTCGTCGTGCATGTGACGACGGTCTTCCCGGACATGAATGGTGATTTGATCGGCGCCGGCACGGGCACAGATTCCTACTGCCTGCAACGGATCGGGATCGTAAATGCGCCGTGCTTCGCGCAGGACGGCTATGTGATCGATGTTGACGCCGAGTTTCATGAATTTGCCTCTTTTGGACCGGGTGCACCCATGGAAGTGCGGTCGGGAGATATGACCCCGATTATAGCAATATTATGGTAAAATCCCTCCATTTACTGCAAGGACGGTTTCGATGGAAAAACGGGAAATAAAAAAAGCTGTATTGGCTTATTCGGGTGGCTTGGACACGAGCATTATCTTGAAATGGCTCCAGGATGAATATCACTGCGAAGTGGTGACGTTTACCGCAGATATTGGGCAGGGTGAAGAGGTGGAGCCTGCCCGACAGAAAGCGTTGGATTTCGGGATTAAACCGGACAATATCTATATCCTTGATCTCCAAGAGGAATTTGTCAGAGATTTTGTCTTTCCTATGTTTCGTGCCAATGCGATTTACGAAGGGGAATATCTGCTCGGCACCTCCATTGCCCGTCCGCTGATTGCCAAAAAACAGATTGAAATTGCCCATGAGACCGGTGCCGATGCCGTCGCACACGGTGCGACGGGCAAAGGAAACGACCAAGTCCGTTTTGAGTTGGGCTACCTCAGTCTTGATCCGGATATTGCCGTCATCGCTCCGTGGCGGGAATGGGACCTCAATGCACGGGAGAAGCTGCTGGCCTATGCAGAGCAACATGGAATTCCTATTGACAAAAAAGGAAAAAAATCCCCATACAGCATGGATGCCAATTTGCTCCATATCTCATACGAAGGACAGATGCTTGAAGACCCCAATATTGAACCCGATCCGTCTATGTGGCTTTGGACCAATGCTCCCGAAGAGGCGCCGGATAAACCCGAGTACATTACCATCGGCTATGCACAGGGTGATCCGGTCAGTATTAACGGAGAACAGCTTTCTCCTGCAATACTTTTGCGCACCTTGAATGCGTACGGCAACAAGCACGGAATCGGCCGGATCGACATCGTAGAGAATCGCTATGTCGGGATGAAGGCGCGCGGCTGCTACGAAACACCG
>CAZRUT010000039.1:6008-7965 GCA_964603215.1 uncultured Nitratifractor sp. | reverse complement strand
AGCCCTCGCTGCCGTGGCACGGGCCATCAAACGCAACAAGGCAGGTTTGAGCGACATTAACCGTCCCATCGGCAGCTTCATGTTTCTCGGTCCCACAGGTGTGGGCAAAACGCAAGTCGCCAAAACACTGGCCAAGTTTTTGTTTGATTCGGAGCGCGCACTGATCCGCATCGATATGAGCGAATACATGGAGAAACACGCTGCCAGCCGCCTGGTGGGTGCACCTCCGGGATACGTTGGTTACGAAGAGGGAGGGCAGTTGACCGAAGCAGTGCGGCGCAAACCGTACAGTGTGGTGCTCTTTGATGAAATCGAAAAGGCCCATCCGGATGTGTTCAATATCCTGTTGCAGGTGCTCGATGACGGCCGCCTGACCGACAACAAAGGCGTCACGGTCGATTTTAAAAATACAATCATCATCATGACCTCAAACATCGCTTCGGATACAATTATGGAGTTTCATGACCCCGAAGATCGGCGCAAAGCGGTCCAGGACGCGCTCAAACGGGCATTCAAGCCCGAGTTTCTCAACCGGCTGGATGACATCGTCATTTTCAATCCCCTGGACCAGGAGGCGATCACACAAATCGTCGATATTCTCTTCCGCACGATTCAGGCCAAGCTGCGGGAGCGGGATATCACCGTCACCCTCACGCCGGCGGCCAAGCGGTACATTGCCGAAGCAGGATTTGATCCCGTTTATGGTGCCCGTCCGCTCAAGCGGGCTCTGTATGAGGTGGTCGAGGATCGCCTGGCCGAATTGATTTTGGAAGACAAGGTTTCCGAGGGAAGCCACGTTGCGTTTGATGTACACGACGGTGCCATCGCCGTCAATATCACGCAAGAGAAATAAGCAGGGAGAGATCACCCGTGCGCAGAAGCGCGCACGGGGAAATATGGTGTGAATTAAAGCGGTGTGACGTTTTCGGCTTGGGGACCTTTTTGGCCTTGGCCCACTTCGAAAGTGACCTTTTGGCCATCCTGAAGCGAAACGCGACCGGGGGTTGTCTGGTTTACTTGACGGAAGTGGACAAATACGTCACTCTCTCCGTTGTCGGGTTGGATAAATCCGTAGCCTTTTTCGTCGTTGAACCATTTTACGGTTCCATTCTGCAGTTCTGCCATAGGGGAGTACCTTTTATGAAAATATGGTGAATCAAAACAGGGGGGAGTCTTTCGGTCTAGCGGGGACATTTAACAATCACACGGTACACACGAGAGATGAACTCAAACCTCATCTTTCATCGTCGTCATTATAGCGGAGATATTTTGTGGGAAGCTTAAGGCCTCTAATAATAGGTAATATGTACAACATTTCCAGCTTTTAGAGGTGTCCATAAATATATCCGGTATAATGCGCCCCATGAACTGTCCCGTTTGCATGTCCCCCTGCCATCCGTTTTTTGATCCGCACCGGCGGGTGGCATATGGTGACTGTCCGACGTGCCGATATGTTTTCAAAACACCCGATCATCATCCAGATTTTGCCGATCAGAAGCAGCGCTACGATTGGCACGACAACCGCGCAGATGCTCCAGGATACCGGGCATATTTTCAACGCTTTCTTGATGGCCTGCTGCCGCAGATTCCCCATCGGGGACGTGCGCTGGATTTTGGGTGCGGGGCATCGGATCTTCTGGCGAGTATGTTGGAAGAAGCTGGTTTTGAGACGACGCGGTACGATCCCATCTATTTCCCGGATGCGCGTTATCGACTTGCGGCATACGATTTGATCGTTGCCGTCGAAGTCTTTGAGCACCTTGCCGATCCTTTGGGGACGATACGGCATCTTTCCGCGCTCCTTGCCTCCGGGGGTAGTCTGGGGATTCAGACGCAGTTTCACCCAGATGACCCGGCACGCTTTTTGGCATGGTATTATCGTCTGGACCCGACCCACATCGGATTTTTTGTCCCCGAAACGTTTGCCCGGCTGGCCGACGCTTCCGGACTGTATTTC
>CAZRUT010000039.1:0-5998 GCA_964603215.1 uncultured Nitratifractor sp. | reverse complement strand
CGCGCCGACAACGGCCGAAACACAGTGCGGTTGTGCCGATAAATCCCTCTGTTATCCTTTTTGGTGCATAATGTCCCAAAAATTCAGGAGTGTGTCATGAGACAATCCATCCACGTCATGCTGACGCTGGCGTTATTGGGCACGGTGTTGGATGCTGCGATGATGACCAAGTTCAATCCACAGATCCAGACCGGCGGAGACTTGAGTGTCGACAAACTGCGCGAACAAAATCGTATCGTCGTCCAAAAAGCGGCCGAGGGGATCGGAGAAACCCTACCGCAAAAAGTGGATGATTTTACCAAACTGGTTGCCATTGACAGCAACGGAACCCGTCTGATTTATACGTTTGAAGTGACTTCCGGCCCCAAAAGCGACGCAACACTGCGCCAGGAGGGGGATAAAATGGCTCCGCGCATCCTTTCGGGGATTTGTCGCTCGGCCAAGCGGTTTATGGCAGCGGACATTGCGCTGACCTATCGCTACATCAGCAGTGCCAGCCGGCATGAGATCCTGCGTGTCGACGCCGACAAAAGCCGCTGCCCAGAACTGCTCCAATGATCCGCCTCTCCCTGCGATCCCGATCCCGCCGAACAGTCGGAATATTTGTCTGGCTGGTGCCGCTGCTGTTAGCTGCCCGTTTTACGGCTCATCCTGCACAGACGTGCGCGGCGTTCAACAATTTGAAGCATACCCAAAACACCCACCATGTGCACGTGAGCATCGGACAAGAATATCCCATTTTGCGAAAACACAAGCACCAGTATTTGGTTCTGATACGAGGGGAATCCCCGGCCCAGCGCTGGGTGGACACACGCTGTTTTTCGCATGCGAAATCCCCCAAAGTATCGCACGATATCCCCAAAAACACCCCCAAAAAAATATTCAAACACCCCAGACTGCCCCAACCCACGGTGCTGGTGGCAAGCTGGCACAATGCCTTCTGTGAAACCCATCGCAATCGTGCGGAGTGCCGTACCGACCGCAGTACTGATGCGGGGCATCTCGTCCTGCATGGACTCTGGCCGCAGCCCCGTGCCAATGCCTACTGCCGTGTCCCCCGCAAGATCGTTGCGCGGGACAAACACCATCAGTGGCGCACCCTCCCCAACATCGACACCGACCCCGAAACCCTCGCCATGATGGACCGCTACTTTCCGGGCTATGTTTCTTATCTTCACAAGCACGAGTGGATCAAACACGGCACATGCTACGGTACCGATGCGGCGACCTATTATCATGATGCCCTGAGCCTGATTCAGGCGCTGGACCACTCGGCGGTAGGCAAACTATTGACCCACTCTATCGGCCGGCAGATCACCCTTGCCGAAATCCGAGACGCGTTCGACCGGGCCTTTGGGGCCGGAGCGGGCCGCCGCGTTGCCATGCTGTGCAAACAGGGACTCCTCACCGAACTGCGCATCAACCTCCGAGGCCACGGCGATATCCTCGCCCCCCTGATCCAAGCCGCCTCCCCACGCAAAAGCCGCTGTCACAGCGCCCGGATCGATCCCCGGTAGCGCTTGATTATTTGGCTTATGCGTCTTCTATGTTGTGATCATAAATCCTGAACAGACTTCTTTCAGAAGCTGCTTGTTTTCCGCAAGCACTCCCGCGTTATCTTTACGCTATAATCGCGCCAAAAATATTTGAGACTGGCGGTTGCCTTTCTCATATTTCAGTCGACAAAAGGGGTGCCCGATGATTGGAACTGTGAATCTGACGCAGCGATACGGTAAGCGTGTGTTGTTTGACAAAATTACGTTGACACTGGACCCAGGCAAGCGCTATGGGCTGATCGGGGCCAATGGTGCAGGGAAGTCCACATGGATGAAAATCCTTGCCGGGCTCATCGAACCTACAGATGGAGAAGTGCAGATCCAGCCCGGGGCCAGGCTGGGGATGCTGGGGCAGGATCAGTATGCGTTTGAGTCGTTGACCCTCAAGGAGGCCGTATTGTATGGCAACCGCCGTCTCTATGATGCCCAGAAGGAGAAGGAACGTCTCTATATGGAGGGGGACTTTGAGGATGATGCAGTCAACAACCGTTTGGCAGAATTGGAAATGATTTGCGCCGACGAGGACCCCACCTATGAATCGGAAGTGCACATTGAAAAACTGCTTGAAGCACTGGGATTTCCGGCCGAACAGCACCAAGACCGGATGCAATCGATTACCGGGGGAGACAAGTTCAAGATTTTACTGGCGCAGGTATTGTTTCTCGAGCCCGATATTCTACTGCTTGACGAGCCGACGAACAACCTGGATATGGAAACCATCGCATGGCTGGAGCATGCGCTCCGGCGACATGAAGGGGTGCTGGTGGTGATCTCGCATGACCGCCACTTTCTCAATGCGGTTGTCACCCACATTCTCGACCTTGATTTCCAAACCATTCGAACCTTTACCGGCAACTATGATGACTGGTACATTGCGGCCAATCTCTTGAGTCAGCAAGCCGAAATGCATCGCAGCAAAGCCATCAAGGAAAAAGAAGAACTGGAGAAATTCATCGCCCGCTTTTCGGCCAATGCGTCCAAAGCCAGGCAGGCCACCAGCCGCCAAAAACAGTTGGACAAACTGGATCTGGAGGCTATCAAGCTCTCCAGTCGCAGGGATCCTTCCATCGTCTTCAAGCCCAACCGCGATATCGGCAATGAAGTGCTGAATGTGTCCGGGCTTGCCAAGCACTATGGTGATCTGACGGTTTTTGACGGCATGAGCTTTACCCTCCACAAAGGAGACAAAGTAGCCGTCATCGGGGGCAACGGAGTGGGCAAAACCACGTTGCTGGAGATCCTGATGGGGCGTATGCCGGCTGATGCTGGTACCCATACATGGGGCCAGACGATTCATACAACTTATTTTCCCCAAAATACCACAGAACAGGTACAGGGCACCGACAAGCTGTATGCATGGATTCAGGGATTTGACCCCAAGTGGCACATTGATGAAATCCGAAAGTGCCTCGGGCGGATGCTGTTCAGCGGCGACGATCAGGAAAAAGAAGTGGGTGCCTGCTCCGGCGGTGAGAAACACCGGATCATGCTCAGCAAAATGATGATGGATGCGGCCAATTTTCTGGTCCTGGATGAGCCGGACAACCATCTGGACCTCGAAGCGATCGTGGCACTGGGCGAAGCATTGCATGCCTATCAGGGCGGGGTGGTGTGCGTGACGCACGACCGGGAGCTCATTGATGCATTTGCCAACCGCATTCTCCAAATCCATGCCGACGGGACGATGACGGATTTTCGAGGAGATTACGAAGCATTTGTGGCACAGGAAGCGGCAGTCTAAGCTTTTTTAAGGCAGGGCGGATTGCGGTGCAGGCTCCTCCGTGCGGCGGCGCACTGCGGTATGGCTCCCCGGGGCGTGTCGATCAGGCGAGATTGGTGTACACTGCCTGGACGTCTTCATCCTCTTCGAGTTTGTCAATCAACGCTTCGACCGCTTCAAGCGATGCTTCGTCGAGGTCGATCGGGGCATTGGCAACATATTCGAGGGTTGATTTTTGCGGCGTGATGCCGCGTGCTTCGAGGGCTTTGCTCAGGTCACCAAACGCGGTAAATTCCCCGTAGATTCTCAGAATAGGGATGTCGTCGCCGTGCTCCTGCGGTGCCACGTCCTCTTCGATCTCTTCGAGTCCATCATCAATCAAATCCAATTCCAGCGCTTCTACATCCAGATCGTCGGTACGTGCGATGACAAAGACCGCTTTGCGGGTGAACAGGAAATTCAGGGAACCGCTGGTGAGCATTTCGGCATGATTGCGGTGGAGGATGGCTTTGATGTTGGCGACAGTACGGGTGCCGTTGTCGGTAGCGCATGCGACAATCATCTGGACACCGTGGGCGGCCTTGACTTCGTAGGCGATTTCCCTGATCTCGGCGGCATCTTTGCCGCTGGCGCGCTTGATGGCCGCTTCGATGTTGTCTTTGGGCATGTTTTGGGCTTTGGCATTGAGGATTGCCGTACGGAGTTTTGGGTTCATATCGGGATCGGGGCCTCCGTCCTTGGCGGCCATGGTGATGATTTTGCCCAGTTTGGGGAAGACGCGGGACATGGTCCCCCATCGCTTCATTTTAGCGGCTTTTCGGTATTCAAATGCGCGTCCCATTTTTGTCGGTTCCTTTTGCGTAATCAGTCATTTCGGACGGTATTATACACAAAAGGGGCTAATGAACAACGGTGGCAGTGTCGTATTTATCCAAGCTGCTGGGCAGCAGAGTGCGGTTGCGGGGCCACAGCCCCCATTGTGTGTACATCCTCAAAGACCAAAGTGCCGTTGGAGCGGAAATGGTAGATAAATTTCTGGCGGCCGTTGATGGCAAAAATCAGCACATAGTAATTGTTGGGGATGGATGCAACTGTTTGGATCGGGGCCAGCGGTTCGTGCCGGTTGGTGATGACCGGCTCAGCAGGATCCAGTGTCAGCGCACTGATGATTTCAACCGAAAGGAGCGACGTGACGCGGGCGTGGATGCGGGCGATGGCCAGCGCCAGTGCGGCGTCCCGGCTGAAAAACACAAGGGTCTGGTCGGGATCACGGATCAGATCGCGAATCCGTTCGCCTGCCTCAATCCATGCGGAAGGCTGCTGCTGCATGCGCTGGTTGCGTGTAGTGAGGAATCGGCCAGTAATGGTGTAGGCTTGCATCATAATAGAAGGCTTGGTGTCGAGGCGGATATCGCGCTCCCGCGTGAGGCGGTACTGTTCGGAATAGAGTGAGGCGCCGACAGCCCCTTGTGTCATCCAGAGAACAATGCGGGCGTGGGCTGTTTCTGGGTCGGGACGGTAACGCGGGAGGGCATAAACAACTGTTTCTTCCGGATGCTGCTGCGGATCGGTACCGGGATATCCGGGCAGTATGGTGCCGCCATTGGCCTCGGCAACGACACGGCTTGGATGATTGTGGGCATGGACGACGTAGAGAAAATGATCGCAGATGAGGTGTGTCGATCCCCATTGAATCAATGCATGGATGGCTTCGGAGCCGTATCCGCGCTTCTGGGCATCTTCCCGGATCCAGATCCCCAGTTCAGGGGTAGCGGCATTGCTCCGGGGATGGATGCCGCACATACCGATGAAACGGCCGGTAACGGCAGAATGAATCGACAAAACGATCTCCTCGCCGCGCCGCATCCGTGCAAGTGATTCCCGCAGGAATTGTTCGCTCTCAGCGGGAATTCGGGGTGCACGTGGAATCATAAACCGGGTCACCTCCGGCGTAAACGTTTCAAATACAGTTTCAGCCAGTGTCACATCAATGCTGCGAAAATCAAGGCGGTCGCTCTGAAACGCAATGGTCGTCAAATCCCCGGAACTGTGGGGTGCCAAAGCCAGTTGCTGCGGCGTGGGGGGGATGCGGCCGTATCGTTTTTGATGGCGGTCGATCCACCCGGCGCTGATGCCGGCCGCTACGGCGACCATGCCGATAATGTCCCCGATGTGGTCGGGAGTCAGGTACAGATGGATCACCCCAAACAGTGCCGAAAGCAGGGTGCCCAGTATGCCGAACTGCCATGAGGCGGGCCGGTAGATTTGGCGGATCAGCACCAATGCAACGCCGGTCAGAAACAAAGGGGTAAATTCTGAGATCATGGCTGTGGTGCCGGTGTACATGCCGATCTGGAATATTTCCAGAAGACGGGCAGGGTCCAGGCCGTATCCGATCCACTCGATCAGGGCAAATGTCCCGCCGAACAGAAACGGAGGCAGCAGTACAAAAAGCATAATAGCGGGGTCGGCCAGCAGGGCGATCAGGAGCAGAGGAGTGAGTTGAACGATTTCTGTCATATTATATCTCCCGAATCCCGTCAATGTACACTTCGGCTGCACGGTGGGTGTGAAGGATCGTTTGGAGTGCCAACTGTTCGGGGCGTTCTACGGCGCCGGGAAGGGTGACAGCAATGAGATCGGCCGGCGCACCCGGAGCGAGACGACCGCCGTCCGACCCGACGGCACGCAGACGGCCGCGCGGGTCCGGCTCAGCGTGCGG
>CAZRUT010000038.1:0-7998 GCA_964603215.1 uncultured Nitratifractor sp. | reverse complement strand
GAGCGAGCTGAAGATGCAATATCTCGATCGCCTGATCGAAAGTGATCCGGTGTTTGTGTTTCGTGCCCAGGCGTACGACGGACGCGCAGAATCCGAACGCGAAGCGTTGCTGGGGCTGGTGTTTGAAGAAGAATCATTTCTATTGGGGATCTACAAACGGGAGGGGGATTGGCTGATTAAGCCCGACAAGACAACCCGTCCGCTGGATGCCAACCGTATCAAACGGGCCCTTGCCTATGTTGCGCAACAGGCCGGATGGGAGGTTCGTCACCACAATATCGCCCTTTCACCGACCAAACCTCCGCTGGCTGCAGCCTACCACAAACGGATCGAGGATTTTCAGTCTCCCGATTTTGACGGCCGGCCGGTCGCTGTAGAAGTGGGATTCGGGAGTGGGCGCCATCTCCTCCATCAGGCCAAAACCCATCCTGAGATCCTCTACATCGGAATTGAAATTCATACCCCTTCGGCGCAGCAGGTTCTCAAGCAGATTGCCCTGCAGGGTTTGACCAATGTCTGGGTTGTTAATTATGATGCACGGCTCCTGCTGGAGATGCTCCCTTCCAATATCGCCCGGGCGATCTATGTCCATTTTCCGGTACCGTGGGACAAAAAGCCCCACCGCCGGGTGATTGGAGACCGGTTTGTCGCCGAGGCACTCCGGATTCTCGCTCCGGGGGCCCCGCTGGAGCTGCGTACCGACAGTGTGCGTTACTATACATATGCATTCGAAGTATTCAGCCGTCCGGACACAACGCATTTCAGCGTGACCAAGAATCACGCAGCGCCCATCCGCAGCAAATACGAGGACCGTTGGCAGGGTCAGGGAAAAGATATTTACACCCTGCGTCTCTATGCCGATGACCGGCAGAGCCCGGAGCCGACGCATGCATGCAATTTTGACTTCGTGTCCCCCCCCAAAGCGCCGGAGATACTGCTGGATTTGCCGCATCATGCGATACGTGCCGAAGATCATTTTGTCCATTTTGAACGTCGGTTCCGGATGGTGTCGGAACCGGGGAGTTTGATACGGTGTTCCTTTGGGAGCTTTGACCGGCCCGAGCATACGCTGATTGCCATCCGGAACGGCCGCGCGTTTTACTACCCCCAATCCCCGGTCTGTTCGCACACCAACCGCCGGGCCCATCACATGATCGAAGGATTCATCTATGCCTAATGTCATTGCATGCAACCACCTTACATTGGCGTACGACCGCGGCGAAAAAGAGATCATCAAGCACGCATCGTTTCGGATCAAAAAAGGGGAGTTTGTGTTCATAACCGGCCCCAGCGGCAGTGGGAAATCAACACTACTGAAATCTTTTTACGGGCAAATCATTCCCAAAAAAGGGGACCTGCACGTGGGGGGATTCGACATGACCCGTATCCGCAAGAAAAATCTCCAAAAATTGCGCACCCATATGGGGATCATTTTTCAGGATTACAAACTCATTAACGAGTGGACCGTGGCCAAGAATATTGTCTTGCCGCTGATCATTGCCGGATACAATCTCGATATGCAGCAGACCCAGGCGCACCGGCTTCTCAAGCATGTCAAACTTGAGGGGCAGGGCGACATGTTTCCGCTCCAGCTCAGCGGGGGAGAGCAGCAGCGGGTGGGGGTGGCGCGGGCCCTTTCCAAGACACCTTTTTTGATTCTGGCTGACGAACCCACCGGAAACCTGGACGAGTACTCTTCGAATGTCATCTGGGATTTGATGGAAAACGCATGCGATCAATTGGAGGCGACGGTGGTAGTGGTCACCCACCGGATTCCGACGATCTTCAGCATCCCGTACCGCCATTTTATCATTGAAAACGGAGGGGTTCATGAAGTCCGTTAAAAACCACATTATGTTTATTTTGCCCCTGTTGGCTATTCTGCTCGGTATCGAGTCATTTATGGTTTTTGGGCGCGTAACGGATCAATATGGAAAAAGCCTCAAAGAAGCGTACACGATTTTGGTAGCAACCCGGCAGCCGATGACATCCGAAGTATTGTGCAGTATCAACCCCCACATCAGTCGCGCCGATTTGGTCAAACGTGAAACCATTGTATCAAAGATTGCCAAGAAAATGCCCCATACTACTGCACAGGAGCTTGTCCGGGCCTTACCCTACTTTTATACGCTCCATTTGAATCGCTATCTTGAAAACAAAGAGATTGAAGCGATCAAAAAGGATCTTGTTGCCCATGCAAATATACGGCGTGTTGAAACGTTTGGCCGATCACACAATGCCAACTACAACCTTTACGTTCTGATTCGCGCTTCGCTCTGGACTTTTGTGGGGTTTATGATCTTCACGAGCCTTTTTCTGGTGGTCAAGCAGATGGAGATTTGGCAACTGGAGCATCGTGAACGGATGCAGGTGATGGAAATTCTCGGTGCTTCGGCCATGCTGCGCAGCGGCATGCTGTTCCGGATTGCACTGACCGATGCACTGATTGCGGCGCTGACTACCATAGGTATTTTCGCATTTTTGCGTTATGTCTGGGTGGCACGGAGTGAGATTGATTTGCTGGTGCGCCAGAAAGACCTGTTTTTCGAATACAAGGATATTGCCATCCTGGGCGGTATTGCTTTGGTGATCGTGCTGGTCTCGGTGGTGCTGGTCTCGCGCGGTGTTCAGGAGAAGCATCCGGCATGAAACGATGCATTGGGGCGGTGTTGCTGATGGGCATCGGCTGGAGCACCGGAGCGGCTGCTGTCAATGTAAAACATTTGTGGGAACCCCAAACAAAACCCAAACATCCGTCCATCCGATCCCTGTGGAAAAAATCGCGATCAGTATCCCCCCATTCCTCCACGCTGGTGCGCATCCAAGACTCCAGGACAACCCTGGAGCAGACCCAAACACAGCAGACACAGGCCAACCAGAAACTCGAACGCATTGCACGGACCATTCGCCAGGCTGAATTGGAAAATATTGCCATCAGCAAAGTGCTCGACCGTCTGGAAAAAGCGTACAAAAAGAGCGAAACAGTTTATCAGTTTGCCAAGACCGCCATCGATCAGTACGGTGGAAAAATTCATCAACTCGACCAAACGATCAAAGGGCGCCATACCGCGTTTATCCATTTGTTGACGGATCAGTTTGCTCTGGTTGCCGCACTTCAGGCGCTCGATCGCCCCACAATCCCCTCCGTTGTTGCGCAAGAGGCATATACGATCTATGCCCAAAAAAACAATCAGGAACTGTCACACCTCAAACAGCAAATTAACGGCAGCAAGCAAGCCAAAGCGCAACTGCTTGCGCGTCAGAGCGTGATCAAAAAAAGCATTCGCAATATTGCCGCCAAGCGGGAGCGCTACCGACAAAAGAAAAAGGAACAGGCACTGCTTTTGGCCCGATTGGCAAAAAAAGAGGCGGAATATCGTGCCCAAATCAAAACGATCATGGCCCGGCAGGATGCGTTGCGCCAGACACTGGCCAAACTGAATATTCTGCACAAGAAGGAGGTGGCTGCGGCGGCCAGAACCAAACAGGCGCGCAAAGCAGAATTACGACGCAAAACGGCGGCGCTCGAACGGATGCGACGCGAACAGGCGCGCAAAATGCAACAGGCCAAAGCTGAAGGGAGACAGGTGACCTACATCACCCCCCGGATCGCAGCAACGCCGGCAACAGGCAACGTCAAACAGTATGGCAGTTCGTATCAAAACAGCAATGTGCAGGCGTACCGCGGTGCACGCACGATCGCCCCGCTGGCACATGCCCGGGTGGTCAAAAAATTCGGCACATACATTGACCCCATCTACAAGATTAAAATTTTTAACGACAATGTGGTGCTCAAGGCATCAAAATCCAATGCAAAAGTACGCAATGTACTCAATGGAAAAGTCGTCTATATTGGCCAAAACAGTATGTTGGGCAAAGTGATTATTGTGGAGCATGGTCATCGACTCCATACGATTTATGCCGCACTCGATCGTATCTCTCCCCTGCTGCATACCGGAAGCCGTGTCAAAAAAGGCGTCATCATCGGCCGCGTGAAACACAAACTGGTTTTCCAGGCCACCCAAAACTCCAAATACATCAACCCCTTGCGCCTGATCCGCCTGTAGGCAAGGGACGAGCCGTCAGGAGGTAATGCCGTCCGTAATGAGGCGGATATCCGAAGGACTGTCGGCGTGGGTCATCATCTCTTCTTTGGTGATGTGTCCATGCTGAAAGAGTTTGACCAGAGCCTGATCCATGGTTTGCATACCGTACGTGGTGGCTCCCTTGGCAATGGCGTCGCTGATTTCGCTGTCACGGCCCTGCTGGATCAAATCGGCGATGCGCGAGGTATTTTTGAGGATTTCAACCGCCGGTTTGCGTCGATCGTTTTTGTCTTTGACCAGACGTTGGGCTATGACACCGATCAAAATTTGCGCGAGGGTGGAGCGGACCTGATCCTGCTCATCGGGCGGAAACATGTTGATGATGCGCGCGATGGCTTCGACACTGCCTTGTGTGTGCAGTGTCGAGAGGACAAGGTGTCCGGTATTGGCAGCATGCAATGCAATGCGCATGGTTTCAATATTGCGGATCTCTCCGATGAACAAAACATCAAAATCTTCCCGGAACGCGGCCGTCAATGCCCGGTCAAACGAACGGGAATTTTCACCGATGGCCCGTTGGCTGATGATGCATTTCTCTTCGTGAAAGACATATTCAATCGGATCTTCGATGGTGATAATATGCCGGCGATAGGCATGATTGATGATGTTGATCAATGATGCTACGGTGGTAGATTTCCCGCTTCCGGTTGATCCGGTTACAAGGATAAGCCCATGCTGATGATCGGCAAACTCACCAATTACGGAAGGGATGTTCAGCGCATGCAGGGTTGGAATGACCGCCGGAATTGCACGCAGTACAATGCTCAAACCATTGAACTGATAAAAAAGGTTGGCACGAAAACGTGTTTTTTCATCCAGCGCATACGAGTAGTCAAATTCTTTTTCGATAACCAGTCGCTCATATTGGGAGGCCGTTAAAATGGTTTTGGCTATCGATTCGACGATCTCCTTCGTCAATGGTGTACGTTCAATGGGAAAAAGCTCCCCGTTGATGCGAATGTGCGTGACGGAACCGGCCTTGAGATGCAGGTCGCTTCCGTTGTGTTTGATCAGGTATTTCAGATAGCGCTCAAGTCGCTCTTTTTCCATCACTCCCCCTTGTCCGAATAATTAGGTTCGAATGCACTAATTATAGCCAAATGCTTATTATATTTTTATGTTTTCTCTGACATATATTTTTTTGTACATCCCTATGGCCCCACTTATGATCCTTAACTCCCCTCTAACCCCCATTACGCTATAATCGCGTAAAAATTTATGGGGCGCTCAGGATGGCACAACGTGTTTTGGTAAAATTTTCGGGTGAGGCATTGGCCGGCGATGCGGGATACGGGATCGATACCAAGATCCTCAACTTCATCGCCAATGAGATCAAAAGCCTCGTGGATGCGGGTGTCGAAGTGGCGATCGTTGTCGGAGGCGGCAACATTATCCGGGGGGTAAGTGCTGCACAGGACGGGATCATCAAGCGGACCAGCGGAGACTATATGGGGATGCTGGCCACCGTGATCAACGGCGTTGCAATCCAGGAGGCATTGGAACATATTGGACTGGAGGCGCGCCTCCAGTCGGCCATCGACATGCATGAAATCGGCGAATCATTCATTGTCCGACGGGCACGGCGCCATCTTGAAAAAGGACGCACCGTAGTGTTTGCCGGCGGAACGGGCAATCCCTATTTTACCACCGACACAGCCGCCACACTGCGGGCCAATGAGATTGAGGCGGATATACTGATCAAAGCGACCAAGGTTGACGGCGTCTATGACAAAGATCCAGCCCAATACGATGACGCAGTCAAGCTCAACACCCTCAGCTACGATCGTGCCCTCAGCGAGCACATTCGTGTGATGGACGATACTGCCATCGCGCTGGCAAAAGAGAATAGACTCCCCATCATCGTCTGCAACATGTTTCGGAAGGGAAATCTCCTCTCCATCATGCACGGCGAGCGTGCCAACTGCTCCATCGTTCAATAACACTTCTACCATAAAGGAAACTTCAATGAGACTCGAACAGATTATCGCCCAGGCCCTTGAACGTGTCGATCACGACCGCTATTTGCTGGCCAAGGCTGTCGGCAAACGCGCCGAAGAGCTAAACAAAGGTGCCGCCCCTCTGGTGGATATGGATGTCAAAAAGTCACAATCCACAGATATTGCCATATATGAAATCGCAGAGGGCAAACTGCTGGTTACGCGCGAGAGCTAACGTTTGAATGAGTTTCTGGAGCTGACGCAGCGGGTTCGGACGGTTGATGATGCCTTGAGCATTCTGCGTGCGCAGATTGCCATCGAAGGGGAGATTGCACACGCACTTGAATGGGCGCTTCAGGCCCATGCAGGGCAGAAGCGCAAAAGCGGAGAGCCCTATATCATTCATCCCATCCTGGTCGCGGCCATCACGGCATCGATCAGCAGCGATGCGACGATGGTGACTGCAGCCCTCCTGCACGATGTAGTCGAAGATACCGAAAGCACCATCGAAGAGATTGGGAATGCATTTGGCAACGATGTGCGGCATATTGTTGCCGGCCTGACCAAGATCGTTGAAATCCGTGACGAGAATCTTGCTCCTTCCAGCTCGAATGAGCGTTTGATCGGTTCAGCCTTGAGCTTCCGGAAAATGCTGGTTGCTTCGATCGAAGATGTTCGGGTATTGATTATCAAGCTGTGCGACCGCCTGCACAATATGCTGACACTCGAAGCGCTGGCGCCCGATAAGCGCCTCCGTATCTCCGAAGAGACGCTGGTCGTGTATGCCCCCATTGCCCATCGCCTCGGTATTGCCCGAATCAAAAACTACCTTGAGGATCTCAGCTTCAAATACATTTATCCCGATGACTACCATGCGATCGACGCTTTTATCCGATCGCACGATCAAAACCTTCATTTCAAACTCAATGCGTTTATCGAATCGGTGAAAAATACGTTACATAAGGCAGGATACCACTGGGAAGACTTTGAAGTCGTCGGACGGGTCAAGCACTACTATTCGATCTACCTCAAAATGCACCGCAAGGGAATCAGCATCGAAGAAGTACTCGATTTGCTGGCCATTCGGATCATTGCGCGTGAACCGCTGGAGTGCTACGAGATTCTCGGCGCGCTCCATCTGGCATATACGCCACTCATTTCCCGTTTCAAAGACTACATTGCTCTACCCAAAGAAAACGGGTACCAAACCATCCATACCACACTCTTCAGTGATGAGGGGATCGTCGAAGCACAGATTCGTACGCAGCATATGCATCAATTGGCCGAATACGGTGTTGCGGCACACTGGAAGTACAAAGAAGGGATCCGCCACGTCAATTTGGAGTGGCTCAAAAGCCTCCACTACCAAAACGAATCGGTCGAGGAATTCTACGAACTGGCCAAAAGCGATCTGTACAGTGAGGATATTACGGTCTTTTCGCCGCGCGGGGACTATTATATGCTGCCCAAAGATGCAGTTGCGCTCGATTTTGCGTATGCGATTCATTCGGAAATTGGGGATACGGCAACCGGTGCTATGGTCAACAAGGAAAAAGCATCACTCTTGACCATGCTGAAAAACGGAGACATTGTCCGGATTGTGACGGATGGAGAACCGCGCCTCCATTGTTCCTGGGTGGATACCGTCAAAACCTCCAAAGCCAAAGACGGTATACGCAGCAAATGCCGCCATTGGCTGCGCAACGTGGACGAGCAGGCGGCCTACAGCATCCTTGCGACGATTTTCGACCGGAGGCCTTCATCGATCCGGCGCATTCTGGAGCGGGCCAAAGCCGATCAGTCGATCCACCGGGCTGCCGAACGGATGGACAACCTCAAAGAGAAGATTGCCCGCATCTCCAAAGCCGCCGACATCAAAGAGGTGCGTTTTTGGGAGTGGTTGAAAAAAGGATACAAAAAACCCACCGAACGGCAGATCGACCATTTTGTTTTTT
>CAZRUT010000037.1:0-8016 GCA_964603215.1 uncultured Nitratifractor sp. | reverse complement strand
ATGAAATGGTAACCCAATGATCCTTAAGGACACATCAAAAAAATCATCAAACTTTTGCGTAAGGTATTCCCACAAAAAAACAGACTATTCGAGAAGATCCCGTACACTGCTTCGGGGGTCTTTGCCTTCGGCAATCATGGCATACACTTCCCGTGCGATGGGAAGATAGATCGCAGCCCGCCGGGCGATGCCGTAGAGTGCCCGCGTGGTGGGAATTCCCTCGGCAACTTCCCCCAGTTCTGCGACGATCTGCGCAATGGGTCGGCCTGCGGCCAGCCCCAGCCCCACGCGGTAGTTGCGTGAGAGGGATGAACTGGCAGTCAAGAACAGATCCCCGGCCCCGCCCAGCGAGAGAAAGGTCGCTTCCCGGGCCCCGAACGATACCCCAAAACGGGTCATTTCCACCAAACCGCGGGCGATCAGTGCTGCCCGGGCATTGTGGCCCAGCTTGAGGCCGTCGCACACCCCGCCGGCGATGGCAATCACATTTTTGTATGCGCCGGCCACTTCGGCCCCCACGACATCGTCGTCGGTGTATCCTTTGATAAAATCGGGCAGTGCATCGGCAAATGTCCGGGCAAGCGGAATATGGGCTGCACTGATGACCAGCGCCGTCGGCAGCGATTGGCGTACTTCTGCCGCAAACGAAGGGCCGGAAATGAATGCCAACCGCTCCGGCGGGACAAACCGGCCGTACACATCATTCAGCAATGCGCCGGTATCGGTCTCGATCCCTTTGGCAGCCACCAGAAGCTTCTGGCCCCGGTCAACGAAATGCTCTTCCATCCATCCCCGTACCGCCTGGGCCGGGATGGCCATCACGAGGTATTCCCGCGCCAAAGCCGCTTCAAGATCGACAAAATTTTCGATCGTTTTGGGGTGGCGGGAAGTGATGACCACCTCATTGCGTTGTGTATATGCATGGTAGAGGGCCTGCCCCCATTTTCCTGCACCGATTATTGCCATCTGCATGCGCTGCTCCCTGGTTAGAGTGTGGTACGCCGGATCGTATCGGCAAACCGATCCAGATCATCGTCTTTGGCCATAAACACCAGCGTATCACCGCTATCGAGTTTGTGGCGGATCCCTTCGGTCACAAAAATCAGTTCGTGACTCAGCTCCACATCGATCAACCCCATAAACAGCAGATTGAATCGGTTGAAATCGATCGTGTCGGCATACACCCCATGCAGAAAGGAACCTTCCGGAATCACAAACTCCCGGATGGAAATATTCCGTTCATGCCCGAGAATGCCCGACAGGAGGTGCGCGGCAACCGGCCGATGGAGAAAATTGTGGATTCGCGTCGCACTCACCTGGTACAAATCGATCACCTTGGTAGCACCAGCCATGATCAGCTTCTCTTCCGTGTGGATTGAATCGGAGATGGAATAGATCCGAACTGTGGGATAAAACTGCCGCAATGAAAGGGTCAAAAATACATTCAGGTGCTCATCGTCCATGACGCAGACCACCCGATCATTCTCAGCAATTTCCAACGCCGCAATCTGGGCATCATCCGTCACGTCAATCACATCCACATTGGCATGGTCATCCTCGCGGGCATGTTGTACATTTTCGGGGGCGGTTTCGAAAATGTGCAGCCGGTAACCGCTGGCAGTCAGCTGTGCAGCGATGCGCCGACCGTGTCGCCCGTATCCAAACAGATAAATCTGCTCTGCCATCATCGTGCCCCCTGAAGCTCTTTTTTGAACTGTGCAATACTGACATGATATCCCATCAGGAGAAGTACATCTCCCTCATGGGTTTGGAGCTCCCGGGCCGGGTTGAACAAAAATTCCTGCGTCTCGGGGCGGTAAAGGCCAATAAACAGAAGTTTGTGGGCACGGAAATCGATCTGGGCCAAACTGGTGCAGCAGAAATCATCCTGACGGTGCACAATCACCTCATCGAGCTGTGCCTTGCTTTGACCAGTCAGCAGGTGGGCAATAGCCGTATGCATCGCCGGCTGCTCAATGGCCATCAGCAGCATCCGCGAAGCCACTTCATCCGGCATCAGGAGGTGGTCCGCACCGGCCAATTGATACTTGGTCGCCATGCTGCGGTTGGAAATGCGGGCGACGACACGGATGGAGCGATCAACCGATTTGGCGTTGAGGACAATGTAAATGTTTTCGATGTCGCTGTTGAGGAGTGTCACCAGGGTCACCTGCGCATAGTTCGTGTTGAAGCGCTTGAGCACTTCGTAGCGGCTGGCATCTTCCTGAATGGCCCGGTAGCCGTCTCGGGCAGCAGCAGCCACCCGGGCGGGATCTTTGTCAATAATAATGTAGGAAACTGCGTCGGTCTTCTGGCGCAAAAACATTTTGGTCATTTGTCCGTACCCGCAGAGGATCAAAAAAGACTCCTCTTTGTTGAGGTCATGGATGTAGCGGTTCTCTTTGAGTTCTTCGAGTTTGATCGAAAAAGCCGACACGATCACGGAAGTGACAAACGAAATCATGGCAATGCCGCTGATAATGATGACCCCCGAAATCAAGCGCCCCTGTGCCGTCACCGGGGCGATATCGCCGTACCCAACAGTCGAAATAGTGACCAGTGCCCAATAAATCGCATCAAACAGGGTATTGATTCTGGGATTCACATGCGCTTCATAAACATAGATCGCGATCCCGGCCGTCATCATGATAAACAGAAGCAAAAAAAGCAGCGTCAGAAGCTCGAAGCGTTTCTCAATCAATACCTGAACAAATTCATTAATGCTCTTGGTATAACGCAACAGCTTGAACAGACGAAACAATACAAAAATTCGCAACACCCGCAGCGGACGGTACCCTGGCAAAATCGCGAAGAGATCGATGATGGCCGCCGGGGTCACCATGTAGGCCAGCTTGCTCCGGAGAAACAGGATGACAACCTTCCGCGTGCGGATCGGTTTGCCGACAATCAGCGCCTCATCATACTGCGCCAATATCATGGCGTACAGGTCACTGTGCACCCACATCCGCAGCAGGTATTCGATGATGAAAATCACCGTCACCACATACAGGTCATACACGTCCACCCAGTGGGGAAGCGGATGTTTCACTTCGTGGACCAAAATCCAGACCGAAGAGAGGATCAATGCGATCATAAACAGATCGAGAAATTTTTTGTAGGGATAATCGGGATCGGTGAGAATGCTGCGAAAAAAGCCCTTGATCGCCCGATAGCGTACGCTGCGCTTCTGCCAGAGGGCCAGGGTTACGATGCGGGGTACCGGCGTGTGGTTCATCCGCTACCCAGCCGTGCTGTAAGGATCTGGTTGACTTTGCCGGGATTGGCAGAGCCCTGAGAAGCTTTCATCACCTGTCCGACAAAAAATCCAAGCAGTTTCTCCTTGCCGCCACGGTACTCGGCCACTTTGTCCGGGTGGGCTGCCAGCACCGCGTCGATCATGGTCTGGATCGCTCCATCGTCACTCAGCTGTTTGAGACCCAGCGTCTCAATGATCGCATCCACATCCCGCTCGGCATGTTCCATAAGGTAATCAAGTGCTTCTTTGGCCCCTTTGCCCGAAACGGTACCGTCCTCGATCCGGGCGATGAGTGCAGCCAGCGTCGGAGCATCAACCGGAGTGTTCTCGATAGAAAGGCCGGCTTTGTTGAGGCGCCCAAGGAGTTCGGACGTGAGCCACGTGACGGCCGATTTGGCTGGCGCCCCCTCCGCGACCATTCTCTCAAAATAAGCAGCCAGTTCTTTGTCCGCCGTGATCACACCTGCATCCATGGGTTTGATCCCCAGCCCATTGACATATCGGGCCACTTTTTCATCCGGCATTTCCGGAATGATGCGTGCCGCTTCCATCATCGCATCGGTTACAATGACCGGTCGGAGATCAGGGTCGGGGAAGTAGCGGTAGTCGGCGCTCTCTTCTTTGCCCCGCATGGAGCGGGTCACTCCCCGATCGGTATCCCACAGACGGGTTTCCTGCCATACTTCCTGCGCATAAACGCCATCTTCGTATGCTTCGATCTGCCGGGCCACTTCATAGGTAATTGCCTGGGCGATGAAGCGAAACGAATTGAGGTTTTTGATCTCAACCCGGGTTCCAAACGCTTCCTGTCCCCTGGGGCGAATCGAAACGTTGACATCGCAACGGAACGACCCCTCCTGCATGTTGGCGTCACTGATATCGAGGTAGCGGACGATGGCATGAAGTTTTTTGAGGTAGCGGACCGCTTCATCGGCACTGCGCATCTCGGGTTCGGAAACGATCTCAAGCAACGGCGTACCGGCACGGTTGAGATCGACCTTCGAGACTGTCCCTTCGTGCATGTTTTTCCCTGCATCGGCCTCAAGGTGTGCGCGGGTGATGCCGATGGTTTTGGTCGTGCCGTCTTCGCGGTCGATGCGCAAATGCCCCGCCCCGACGATTGGGATGTCAAACTGGGAAATCTGGTACGCCGAGGGGCTGTCGGGATAAAAATAGCTTTTGCGGTTGAAGATGGAGCGCGGGTGCACCTCGGCCCCCACTGCATAGCCAAATTTCATCGCTTTGTTGACCGCCTCAATGTTGACCACCGGCAGGGCACCCGGAAGTGCCAGACATGTGGGGCATGTGTTACTGTTTTGGTGCGCGGCAAAACGGGTTGGGCATGCGCAAAAAAGTTTGGTGGCGGTATTGAGCTGGATGTGCACTTCCAGCCCGATAATGGTCTCGAACATCGATACGATCCTGTACAGTGAAATGGAGAATATTATACCGTGTTGATGGTTTGGCCCGGGTTAGGGCTGTGACCGGGGGTGCGCTACTGAATCCCCATAGCCCAATCGAGCAGTATCTTGTAGAACACTTCCGGGTCGATCGGCTCCTGAATGTATGTGATCACAAATCGCAACGGGGCAATCCGGTCCAGCTCCGTCGCCTGCAGCTCCTCCGGCACCACACACACCACGCGGCCGTCGCGGCTCAGGGAGCGGCCGGACTCCAGAATGGCCTGCAGGGTCGTCATATCACTGCGCAACATTTCGGCATCTATCGATTGCAGGACGAAGTCGTATTCACCGCTGCGCACCAAGGCATTTTCGAAGTTCTGTACCACTTCCAGATTGAGTCCGGTCCCTTCGAGAAATGTTTGCATGCTGCGCACGGCCATGCCGCTGTTGCCAATGTAAACGATGCGCCGATTTTTACTCAAGAGACCCAGGTAGCTCTTGAGGGTGGCGACATCTTTCATCCGCTCTTCGACGCTTTCGTCCGAGAAAATGTCGACGATCGCATTGAAGATTCCTTTGTGCGTATACGGTTCATTCAGGAAACTGTCGGCCAAATCGAGTCCCAGATAGGCCTGGCTTCTCTTGTCGGTGTTGATGATGATGAATTTTTCATGCTGCTGCGCCTGTTTGCAGCTTTTGGCGCACCGCCTGGCCAACTTGTCTGTGACAATCACGACATCATATTCATGATCCTGCAGGTGCATGATTGCCTCGTCCAACTGCGCACTGACCGAAGTAAAAAGGTGAAAATACTGCAACATTTTTTGAAGCACTTCTGCATTTTTTTTGCGATCGTCGATAATCAGGATCGCTTTGTCCATGATCGTTTTAGAAGGAAGGCGGTAGCTGCGGCGATCGATCATTTCAACCCGGAATCCCAACTGGAGAATGTCGCCTCGGTGTTCACTGTCGGCATGCAGCACGGATCCTTCGATTTCATCCATCTCGTTGAGCATGGTGGAAAATCGGCGATCTTTTTGGATCGTCGACAGGATCACGTTGGTCACCGACCCCCGATAGTGGCTTTGCATGAATTGGACATTCAGTATTGCTGTATCCTCTTTGTCTTGCCCCTGAAGTGTGACGCGCATAATGAGCTCCCCGCGCACTTTGGCATCGGCAATCAACTCCAGCACGGTCACGATGACATGGGTCATCCCCACCGGATAGCCTTTGAGGCGCGCCGGCACATTGTTGGCCACTTCAAAAATGAGCTCAAAGCCCTGTTCCGACAAAAACGGAATCGCCGTACTGCTGACCGTATCAAGCACGGTGTTGATATCGAAAGGGGTCTGGTGATGATAGGTGTGCCAATTTTGGCCGGAAAATTCTGCCAGTTCTTCGATCCCCTGATTCACCACTTCACTGTACTGAATCAGGCGCCCCAGAAACGGAAGATCCTTCGCCGTATCATCCTGCGCAATATTTTTCACCAGGCGCAGCAGTCGGTCCGATGCCGCGTGCATGGCGTGGGCGTGCCCGGCATAAAAAGAGTTGGCCGCATTGAGCTTTTCGATGTATTCGCGGTTGCCGCCTTTGTTGAGCTGACGCAGCGGCACCGCGGAAGCGGCACTCCGGAGCGCTGCGTGGGCACGCATATCTTCGATCACCCGCTCCAAAACACCCTGCTTCCACGGAATAATCAGGATGTGCGACGGAACACTCCCTTCTGTTGCCAGACGGACGATCTTGTCCGACCGATCCTGTTCGCACAATGTCAGCACCACCCGGGCATCCAGAGCGCGGTGCGCCTCTGTGTATTCGGACACAAAGGCATCAAATGCCTGATCATCCCCCCGGAGGTCGAGTATCAGCGCAATCGATGCTGTCTCCGAGGCGTCGTTTTTGGCAACGGTGCATGCTGTCAGGGCTTCAAGGGTATCAACCGAATGAAGATCTTTGAAAAGCTTGGAGAGAAAAGGGCGTATTTTGTCGGTAGCATCTCTGTCTGAATCAATCGGAAGATAACAGGCTTCAAACGGAAACGGTTTTATTTTTCCGGACATATCACACCTTTCTGTATTGCAGAGACGACAGGTATTGCATCGGCTCAGGCCGGGGGATGGCTGATCTTCTCAAGGAGACGCGTTTGGCGCTTCATCTCGGCCAGCATTTCACTTTTGAGGAGCATGTATTCGAGGAAAACGACGAGAAAAAGTCCCGGAAGTGCCCCGAGAACCGCCGCAAGGATGGCGAGAAAAATGCTCACATGGAGCAGGGAGAGAAAAAAGCCCACCGCACCGATCAGCGCGATGCCCCACCCTGCCCCGAGCAAAAAACTAATCAGGGATGAGAGGGTGGTTTTTTTGAGGCGCATGAACCCTATACGGCTCCCATGGTATCAACGATCGGATCAGGGGCTTCGGTTTCGTGCCCCTCTTCAATCGCCACGGCACCTGCCAGATAGACATAAGTCAAAATCATAAAGACAAAGGTTTGCAGCAGTGCAGAGAATGTCAACAGCAGATAGGCCGGCAGGGGCACCAGCCACGGCGCCAACATCAACAGGACCCAGAGAAAGAGATCATCACCTTTCATGTTGCCGAACAAACGGAAACTGAGTGAAATGATGCGTGAGATGTGCGAAACAATCTCGATGGGAAACATCAAAGGTGCCAGCCACGTGACCGGACCGGCAAAGTGGGCCAGATAATGGATCACGCCGTTTTTGCGGACCCCTTCAAAATTATAATAGACAAACACCATCACGGCCAGCGTCAGCGTCACGCCAATGTTGGAGGTGGGGGATTCAAAACCCGGTATGATGCCGATCATGTTGGCAAAAAATACAAAGATACCGATGGTGGCGACCAGCGGAAGATATTGGCGGGCTTTGGCTTCGCCGATCACGTCCCGACCCATCGAAATCACGCCCCCAAGATAGGCTTCCATTATGTTTTGCATGACGCCCGGTACGGCGCGGAGATTTTTTGTCGCGGCAAATGAGACCCAGAGCCCCAATGCCATCGCCAAAAGTATGTGTGCGATCACCAACCCGGTTCCGTGGCCAAACAGCGAACCGAAGTAGGTGAAGATACTGACTTCCATCATGATTACAACCTTTTACGCAGTGGTATTGATGGAGCGATTATAACGATTTTTTGCTTAGCAGCATCCCCAAATCCAACCCTGTCGATCCCGAAAGACTTTTGGGTGCAACCATCCGCACCGGAACACGATCCTGTCGGCACCTAAAATTTTTAATCAAATACGCTACAATGTCACTCCAAAATCCTGTCCCCGTCGCTTAACTGGATAAAGCAGGGCCCTCCTAAGGCCTAGCTCGAGGTTCGAGTC
>CAZRUT010000036.1:0-8016 GCA_964603215.1 uncultured Nitratifractor sp. | reverse complement strand
CTTACCGCATTTCTCTCTTTGACGATGAGGTGGAGTCGATCCATCGGTTTGATCCGTCCACGCAGAAGCGCCAGGGAGACGAAGAAGAGGTGATCCGGTTTCCTGCCGCCTTTTTGGCGCTGGACTCCGAAGCACATGCTGCGCTGAAGATGCGATGCGAACAGAGTCCCCATACTCCCTTTGTCAAAGACATCGATGCGCTGGGATTGTGGCATTTGGATGCCTTGGGCGAAATGGCGCTGGATCGGTATGGCGCAGTTTTGGCCGAAAATATGGATCGGGAGCTTGAAGAGATTTACACATTTGGCGATCCGCCGGTAGCCCGTAAAAATTTTGTATTGCCGCGCGTCCCCCGCCCCAGGATATGGCGTGATCTGGAGGTGCTTGACGTCGGCAAACTGATCGATGCTCACCCGGACAAGGCTCTGACAATCGTTGCACGCAATCATGCGGTGGTGCGCGGATCGATGATTGCGCTGGGGGAACGAGAAATGACGTTTGCCTACCAGGAGGGGGTGGTGCACATGATGAGCGCCGATCGGCTCGTTCTCTCGCTCAATAAGCCCGGGAAAAGGAAAAAGGTTCAAAAGGCCTCCATCGTACTGGATGAACTGACCCCGGGTGATTATGTTGTCCATGAACAGCACGGCATCGGGATTTTCAAAGGCCTGGAGAAGCGTGATGTGCTGGGCGCCACCAGTGAGTTTGTCGTCATCGCGTACCAGGGAGACGACCGGCTGCTGATCCCGGTTGCATCACTCGAAAGTATCGATCGGTACATCGCCGAAGGGGGCAGCACGCCGGTCCTCGACCGCATGGGCAAAGCAAGTTTCAAGCGCCTCAAAGAACGGGTGCGTGCGAAGCTGTTTGCTATTGCCGCACAGATCGTCAATCTCTCGGCGCAGCGCCTCCTCAAAAAAGGATTGGTTTTTGATCAGCAGCGCGAAGCACAGATGGTGTTTATGGCACAGGCCGGTTTTGAGCATACCGAAGATCAGCGCACGGCGATCCGTGACATGCTGACGGAGATGGCCAGCGGCCGGATCATGGATCGGTTGTTGAGTGCCGATGTAGGGTTTGGCAAAACGGAAGTGGCGATGAACGGCATCTTTGTGGCCGTGCGCAACGGTCATCAGGCGATGATGATTGCGCCAACCACCCTGTTGAGTTCACAACACCACAAGAGCTTGCAGGCGCGTCTGGGTCCTTTCGGCATTTCGGTGGCCAAACTGGATCGTTTTACACCCCCCAAAGCAAAGCGACTTGTTTTGCAAGGGCTGGCGGATGGAACGATTGATGTGGTGGTGGGTACCCATGCGCTTCTGGGGGCAACATTTTCCCGTTTGGGGTTTGTCGTGATCGATGAGGAGCACAAATTTGGCGTCAAGCAAAAAGAGGCGCTCAAAGCGATGGCGGTCGATGTCCATGTGCTGAGTATGTCGGCCACCCCGATTCCCCGCAGTCTGAATCTGGCGCTGGCGCAGCTTAAAAGTTTTTCCGAAATGCATACACCGCCTCTGGAACGGGTTGGAGTGCGTACGTTTGTCGCATCCTATGATCCGAAATTGATCCGCGAGGCGATTACCCGAGAATTACGCCGCGGGGGCCAGGTTTTCTATGTGTTCAATTCGATTGCCGGAATTGAAGCCAAACGGGATGCATTACTGAAGGTCCTTCCGAAACTGCGCATTGCTGTATTGCATTCCAAAATTGCATCGGCACAGACCGAACGAGAAATGATGCTGTTTGAAAATGGAGAATATGATGTGCTGCTGTCAACGTCCATTGTGGAATCGGGCATCCACATGCCTCAGGTCAACACCATGATCGTAGACGGTGCCGATCGCTTCGGGATGGCCGACCTGCATCAGCTTCGCGGACGTGTAGGGCGGGGCGGTCAAACGGGATTTTGCTATTTTGTCGTTGCCGAGACCGCGGCAATGACCGAGCGTGCTCGCCGACGCCTGCTGGCGCTGGAATCGCACAGTGAGCTGGGGAGTGGCGCGACGCTGGCGTACCACGATTTGCAGATTCGCGGTGGGGGCAATATTATCGGTGAAGCCCAAAGCGGGCATATCAAGCAGATTGGGTATGGTTTGTACCTGCGCATGCTTGAAGATGCCATTCGGGAGCTCAGCGGTCAATCCCGCGATGCGACCCGGCAAGTCGAGATGAAACTGGCAGTACAGGCCTATTTGAGTGATACGCTCATTACCGAAGACCGTCTCCGGCTGGAGCTTTATCGGCGATTGTCTTTGTGCGAAGCGCCCAGCGAGGTTTTTGAAGTCGCCGAAGAGATTGAGGATCGTTTTGGCCCCCTCGATACCCCTACGCAACAGTTTATTGAAGTAATGAACCTTAAAGTTTTGGCCAGAAAAAAGGGAATTTCCAAGATTTCATCCCATAACAACAAAATTTTTATTGAATATGCGCACCCCGATGCCCCCAGGGAGATTTTGACGGCACCAAGTCGTGACGATGACGATATTTTGGGAAGTGCTACGGCATTTTTTCACAAAACGAACCCCGATATTTCCGGACGAAATTCTTGAAAGATTCGCATTTCTATTAATAAATATCTAATATTCATTAATTTTAAGTTTATGTTAAAGAATATTAAGTTAGTATTGCAGGGTAAGATTTCAGTCTAAAGGAAATGCAATGAAAAAGTTGTTAAGTGCAATCGCACTGATTACGTTGCTTGCCAGCAGCTATGCAATGGCCGGAAAAAACTATGAACCCGTTGAATCCGAGGTGGTACCGGTAGATGTACCCAACCCTCTTTATATTGGTATCGGCGGCATTTGGAGCGGTGTAAGCCGTGACTGCAACTGCGGCACCACAGCAACCCGCATCAAAGATTCCACCTATGGAGGCATCGTCCGCCTGGGATATGACTTTAATCCCTTTTTTGGTGTTGAAGCCCGTGCCCTTCAGGCAAATCTGGGGATCAATTTTGCCAAAACGACCCATTATGGTGTGTACATGAAGCCCCAATACCATGTGTCTGATTTGATGAATGTCTATGCATTGGCCGGATACGGGCATACCACGGTAGAATGTACGGCAGACCAAATCAAAAAAGGTTCGCATGATTTCTCCAAAAACGGTTTTAGTTTCGGTGCCGGCGTGGAATACGATCTATCCGGAGACGAAGGGATTCAGGGAGATGCCGAAGAGGGCTGGGGGCTGTTTGCCGACTGGCAAAACCTTGCCTATCAGGACAGTCCGCAAAATACCAATGTCAATGTGGTTTCGGCCGGGGTAACGTACGATTTCTAACTGCGGATAACACTGAAACTTTTTATTGTTTTCCCGGGAGAGGCGCTCCACGATCCTTTTCCCGACTGTGTCAACCGTGACCCTCGGCGGATCATTTATGATACCATCATCAGATAAGCGAGGGACAATATAGAGGGGGAACCGGTGAAGAGAATACGCTTTTTCTACAGCGGTGTCGGCGCACTGATCGCCGCCGTAACTCTGATCATCTGTCTGATGACGGTTTGCCCCCCCGGCTTGTTGTCTGCTGTATTGGTCGGCGCGGCCGGTATGGTGGTATTGCTCGGAATTTATCTTGAGAAACAGTACCGATCTTGCCAAAAAAAGCTTGCAGAAAGCCAGGACGAAAAAACATTTCTCCTCAAAGAAATGCACCACCGCATCAAAAACAACATGCAGGTGATGATGGGATTGCTTGAAACACAGTCGTTCAAGGTCAAAGATCCCAAATACAAACAAATGTTCCAAAACCATGTTGACCGGATCAAGGCGATGAGTTATCTCCACCAGAATCTCTACGAAGAGAAATCGCGCAAGATGATTGCCATGGATGAATATCTTGGATCGATTATCCGCAATCTCCAGCTGATGACATCCAATACAATTCATGCGCAGATAGAACCGTGCCATCTGGATATGCAGCAGGCACTCAATGTTGGTCTGATCGTCAATGAAACCGTCTCAAACGCTATCAAATATGCTTATGATGATTTTAATGGTACAATTGATGTGACGCTTGCAACGACGCGGGGGAAGTGCATGCTTCATGTGCAGGATTTTGGAAAAGGATACGATCCGGAAACGTTGGGAGACGAGACACTGGGTGTTTCCATGATTGAAGATATGGCGGCATTTCTTAATGAGAGTTCGGTGACCGTCAACAGTGCATACGGCGTTTCGATCGTCGTAGTATTTGCTCAGGGGGAGTAGCATCATGATGTTGCCATCACGTGTGATGATTGTCGAAGACGAATTATTGTCTCAGCGGCATATCGAAAACATATTGAAAAGTCTTGGCGTTGCAGTGACGGGCTGTTATGACAATGCCCGTGATGCCCGTGCAGCTATTACACAGGGCTCCTGTGACATGATTCTGATGGACATCAACATCAAAGGGTCCGAAGACGGCATCCAGTTTTCGCGCAGCATTCTGCAACAATATAATATTCCCATTGTCTTTATTTCAGCATACAGCGACGGCGAAACGCTCGAAGAGGTCATGGAGCTCTCACCATACGGGTTCATTACCAAGCCGTTCAGCGCCAAAGATGTCGAGGTGGCCATGGGGATTGCCTACAAACGTTTCAATGTGGACAAAGAGAAAAAAACATCGGCACCCCCGCCGGAGAAGCCGATCCAGGCAAGCATGATCCGCATCACGGATGCATTGCGTTTTGATCTGGAGGTGCACACGCTGTACCGGAACGATGCGCCGGTTCGTCTCAACAAGAAGCAGACAAAGTTGATTGAAATTCTTGCGACCCACTCTAATCAGATTGTGGATTACGGTACCATTATCGACGAAGTGTGGCCCGATGGTGTGTTGGCCGATTCGTCGTTGCGGACACTGATTTATTCGGTGCGCCAAACCCTCCCCGATCTTCCAATCGAATCGCACAGCAAAATGGGTTATGCGCTTCGCATTACCGCCGGCCATCATTGACCGGGCAGACGCGCCCCGCCCCGTGCATCCCCAATTGCAACAATGTTTGACTCTGGCGATATTGTTTGTGCTGGGCAAACTGAGTGCCCATATTCATGTGGGATGGATGCAGGCAATCGGCATGGTGCTGTGGGCGGGACTGATCGAGCATGGCGGGTACCGGATTCGATTTCGCACACACGCATTTGTTGCGTATTCTGCATGCTCGACGGCCATTGGGGTTATGCTCATGCTGGCAGCGCCCCCATGGATCTACCTGGCTGTGATTGCGCTGGCGCTGCTGCAAAAACATGCTGTTCGGGTTGACGGTACGCACTTTTTTAACCCTTCTAATTTTGCACTGATAGCCGGAATGGTGTTTTTCTATTATCAGGCGCACCCAATCCGGGGACAGTTGGGGAGCGATCTTTGGATTATGGCCGTGCTGGCTGTTTTGGCCATATGGATTTTGGTGCGTGTGGATCGCTGGGTAATCCCCATTGTTTTTTCGATAAGTTATCTTGGCCTGGAGTATGCGTGGGTTGTGGGATTTGACCCCACAATGGTGTTCGAAGATGTGTACCGGCGCTTTTATGCCGTGTCGTTTGTAGTCTTTGTCCTGTTCATGCTGACAGACCCCCGTACGACTCCGGTGGCACGATGGGCCCAAATATGTTTTGGCATACTGGTTGCCGTGGTGGGCGCCGGACTCGATCACGGGTACGGGTTTCGGGTGCAGCATCTGTTTATGGCGCTTTTTGTCCTGAGTCCGTGGGTCCCATTGTTGCATGCAGGCATTGGTGCACGACGCAAAGTTTTTTTCGCTTCTGTTGCTCTGTTTCTTTTGGCAATCGGTGCTATAATCTTCATTGAAAGCCAGCCCCCCTACTATTATGAGATGACGGGGACGTAATCAGGAGGCGCATCGATGACACGTGAAACGCAGTGGGCGATCGGGATCCTGGTCGCAGGCATACTGGGTGCCGGAGTATATTGGTTTTGGCCTGCAGCTGTCGATGACGATCCTGCTGCGACGCTGCGTACCATCCGGGAAAAAATTATTTTGCCGCAATACGATCCGACGGTCTATCGCGACAATGAACAGGTTCAGGCGTATCTCCACGATCTTCGGGCGATGATTCGCCGGGGTGAGGCGGTTCTGCCGCTGCCGAAACATGCCTTGGACCGCAACGGACGTACTGCGCAGGCAATTGTGCTCCGGGATCCGAAGTTTCTTCAGGATACCCATTATGGAAAAAAACTTTATCACAATGATATGATGCGGATTGTGCCGGCACCGGTCGCGGCCCTCAATGCGGCCGCACACAAAGTCTGCGCATCCCATACATGCTACCAGGCCGAAAAATATAATTTTGTGACCAATGCGACCACACGTGCCATTGTCGATGTCGATGCCGCCAAGGTGCTGTCGGTCGATTATTTTCCCGGCACACAGCCTGACATCAGCCATCGTCTCAAGAAGATCGCCGAAGCCATAGCGCTGAACGCACCGGAAATCCGAAAAGAACTCGGTCATACTCCCCGGGAAAACGAAATCACCATGGCCAATGTCCGTGGCAGCATGAAAGAATCCCCCTGTGAAAACACCAACCACCTCTGCGTCGCGCCGACCTTTGCCGATACACAGCGGGGACGGGCGCTCTGGGCGGTGGTGGATTTGACGCAGATGCGACTGGCGGCTGCCAAATGGGCCGGGCTGGGCAAAACCACCACGCCGGCCTGCATTGCGGAGCGCACGCTGGAAAATCGCTATATTATGGAACACTTTTGCCAAAAAGATTCTGTACTCGACCGCGACGGATGGCATATTGTTTATCGCTTGACGGCTTCGGACGGTTTGGAGGTGCGGGACGTGACGTTTCGCGGACGTCCGGTACTCCATTCGGCCAAAATTGTCGACTGGCATGTGGCCTATCAGCAGGAGCAGGGCGGCGATGAGCTCAATACATCGGCCGAGACGTACATCGAAGGGCGACGGGTTGAATATGTCCGGGGCGAAAACGGACGTTTCATGTTTGGCTACAACGACGCCATGGGATGCCCGATGTTTTCGACGTCTGTGGTACTGGCGTTTAACGGACCGCAGATCAAACCGCTCCGTTCACAGAATGGTTTCATGCTGACACAGGATTTTCGCAACCCCAAGTGGCCCATGGCGTGCAACTACCGCTATGAAAACCGCTTTGAATTTTATCACGACGGATCGTTTCGTGTTGTGGCCGCCAACAAAGGGCGCGGTTGCGGGGATACGGCTGTGTACCGTCCAGTGATGCGGATCGATTTGGCGGTGGATGCACGCGAGCGTTTTTATCGCCACGATCGTACGTGGGTATTGTGGCAAAACGAGTACAACGCATCGGTCCCCGTCCCGCCATCCGGGGCGGATGATTTTTATCCCTACAAAATCACGGCAGCTTCCAATCCGACGCAGGGGTTTTACCTCGAACCCAACTATGGACAGTTTGGCGATCATAGCCGTGGCGACCATGCCCGTCTGTATGTGACCCGCTTCGCCGCGGCAGAGGGGGACCGCGACATGCTGACGCTGGGATCGTGCTGTCGGCTTGACCATGACGGACCGGAAACATTTCTCAACCATGAGCCGATCGACGGAGCCCACATTGTCCTCTGGTATGTTCCCCGCATCCACAATGATGATCGGCCGGGGCATGAATACTGCTGGGCTGATACCCGAATCGGTGCGGATGGCAACCCTGATGTCCGTGTCTGGCCCTGCACAGTCGGCCCAAAATTTGTCCCGATTTCCCCCAATTGATATTTATTACGATATTTTTCATATTTTTAAGTATAGAATAAGTTAATATGTGTTAGTATCAAATCGTGAAAGCCAAACTGCCTGCGAAGGCAGGACGGAAAACTCCGGGTCTTTATCGCGGGATAAAGACGGCCGAGTCGTACCATTATCTTTTATGTTACACGGGGAGACGAAACCATGAAAAAGTTCTTGAACAAAGTTGCGAAACTGAGTGCGCTGATCGTATTAGGCGGTACGTGGATACTGCTTGCCCGCCCATCCTGGGCACCCAATGCGCAAGATCCACTGCTGGTGC
>CAZRUT010000035.1:0-8020 GCA_964603215.1 uncultured Nitratifractor sp. | reverse complement strand
GGCCGCCACAGCCGCTGCCTCGGTCGGAGTAAAAATGCCGCCGTAGATGCCCCCGATGACAATCACAATGGTCATCAGGGCCCACAGCGCTTCACCCATTTTTTTGAGGCGGACGCCCCACGACTCCGGTTGGATGCGCTGAAAGCCCAGTCGCACGGCACCCACATAGGTCACCAGCATCATGAAGATACCGATCATGATGCCCGGGATCACGCCGGCCATGAAGAGTTTGCCGATGCTCTGCTCCGCCGTCACGCCGTAAACGATCATGACGATGGAGGGAGGGATCAAAATCCCCAGACTTCCTGCCGTCGATACGGTGCCGATCGCATACCGTTTGGGATAGCCGGCCTTTTCGATCGCACCGAACATGATGGAGCCGATGGCCACGACGGTTGCCGGCGAGCTGCCGCTGACTGCCGCAAAAATAATGCTGGCAAAAATCGCCGCCATGGGCAGCCCACCCGGCAAATGGCCAACAATCGACTGGGCAAAATCGATGATCCGCCGTGCACTGGAACCTTTGGAAAGCAAACTCCCCGCCAAAATAAACATCGGAATCGCCATCAGAGAATAGCTGTCTACCTTTTCAAAGATCATGGAAGATATTTCAATCGGCGAAATGGGGGTAAATGTGATCAGGGCAAAGAATGTTGAAGCACCCAGTGCAATCGCGATGGGAGAACCGATCAACAACAAAAATACAAAAATCCCAAACAGGACTGCGACACTCACAGCATCCCTCCTGTCCGCTTCTCTACCGCTTTGAGCATCTCTTCGGGAGCCGATGCTTCCATTTCTGCCAGAATCATTTCGGCTTCACTCTTGCTGCGCACTTCTTCGGCCGGTGTCATCAGAATGTAGACAATTTTTTCACCCACGCGATATGCCGCAAGGGCAAAGGCAGCCGGAATCACCAGATAGGGGATCCACATCGGAATTTCCAGATCGATCGACATTTCCTCCAATTCAACCACCAACAACAGGTAGCGATAACCGTAATAGGCGACCGCCACCAAAAAAACGAATGTTATCACATGCGAAAGCAGCATAAGTCCTTTTGCCGTCCGGGGGGAGACTTTGTCCAGCAGGACCGAAATAGAGATATGAGCATCTTGCTTGAAGCAGTATGCCGCCCCAAAAAAGGTGCTCCATAAAAAAAGATAAATCGTCAACTCCGACGCCCATGTCAGGCTGCTGTCAAAGACATACCGCGCCACCACATTGTAAAACGCCAGCGCAACACCGGCGGCAATGCCGAATGCTGCGATGCTTTGGTTGATCCAACCGATTGTTGTGCCAATCAGAACAAAGAGGCGTTTCATCCCGAAACCTTATTTGACGCTTTGCGCAGCATCAATCAGAGATTTTCCAATCACTTTGTCATCATAGAATTTCGGATAAATGGTACTCATAACCTTTTTCCATGCGGCACGCTGCTCGGGCGTCAACACGGTGATTTCAAGTTTTTTGGTTTTGTCGGCATATTCTTTGATCTTGGCGAACTGTGATTTATCCAACGCGACGGCAAGCTTGCGTTCTTCGGCTGTGGCTTCTTTCATGGCCTGTTTTACCGCGGCTTTGAGGTCATCCGGAAGAGAATTCCAGAATTTCTTGCTCATGACGACCAGATAGCCAAGATAGCCGTGATTACTGACGGTCATGTATTTGGAAACTTCATAGAACTTCTTGGTGTAAATGTTGGAGTTGGTGTTCTCCTGCCCATCAATGACGCCCTGCTGGAGTGCGGAGTACACTTCCGAAAATGGCATCATCTGCGGATTGGCGCCTACGGCCTTGAACTGAGCTTCGAGCACTTTGGAGCTCATGATGCGAAATTTTTGCCCTTTGGCATCTTCGGGCTTGATCAACGCTTTTTTGGATGAGGTAAACTGCTTGAAAGCATTGTCCCAAAAATCAAGCGCCACGTAGCCTTTGGCTGTCACCATATCTTTGAGCTTCTGGCCCACGGCACTGTCCTGGACCTTGTGGAGCTGATCAATGTTTTTGAACAGGAACGGCAAATCAAAAAGTGCCAACTGGGGAACAAATTTTCCAAACTTGGAAAAAGACGGGCACGCCATTTGGACCGAATCAAGCTTGATGGCTTTGAGGACGGCTTTGTCTTTGTACAGCTGGCTGTTGGGATAAACCTGTACATCGATTTTCCCTTTGCTGAGCTCCTCAAGACGCTTCTCGAAGAAAAGGGCTGCTTTTCCTTTGGGGGTATTTTCGCTGACCACGTGCGAAAACTTCAATACATAGTCTGCCGCGACGGCCGAGACACTCATTGCTGCCGCAACACCGGCGGCCAATAGAACTTTTTTCATGGTTCACTCCTTTGGGATTTGTAGTGGTCTAAAGTATAGTGTTTTTTCTCTTAATAATGCGTGCTTTGTTATGAAAAAGAGATACGATTACAATAAACAGGGGAAAATCGGGCCAGCGGACAATATCCCCGGCGGCAGATACGTGTCACGGCAGCGGCATGGCCATCCGCACACCCATCACTGCCCCAAACAAAACCGGAAGGTGGATCAGATAGATGACCAGCGCGTGGCGGCCCAGAAACGCCAAAAATCTATTCATTTGATTGCCGGCTGCCAACGGACCCCGGGAAAAAATAAGGCGATCCCATCCCCATCCATGCGCCGCGATACCGACAAGCGTCGCGCCAAACCACGGAACAAAACGGGCCAAATCTTCTGTGCGGTGCGGCAAATGGAGCGGATGGCGCACCGCCAGATAACATTGGTGCTGTACGTGCATCAGCCATCCGTCGTACGCTCCGTAAAAAATCAGCATGGCGGCTGCCAGTGCCAGTGCCGGATGGCGTACAAAAAGAAGCCCCACCAGCGAAACGACAAAAATCAAATGCAAAATGCCAAAATACACCCACGTGTGGGGTGCCTGAATATAGGTAGCCACCGTCACAACCACCGAGGCGGCCCCCAGAATGACTGCGCGACGCAGTACCCGATCCCACCGCACGTGCGTGGCATGCACGATCCCCAAACTGATCCCCACGCTTACCATAAAGATCGTCACAATCACATAGCGAAAATAGACCCAAAATGTATCACGGGCAAGGTTGGCATCGATGAAGCGAAAAAAGCTCAAGTCAAAGGCAAAATGAAACACAATCATCAGCACAATCGCCCAACCGCGAAACACATCCAGTCCGGCAATGCGTGCCGGGATCGTGTCAGCTGGCGAAGCCATAGAACCCCGGAAACAGAACGATGGATGCCAGCACGAGGATCTGGAGGATGATAAAAGGGACGACGCCTTTGTAAATGTCGGTAGTGCGCACTTCCGGCGGCGCGACGCCTTTGAGATAGAAGAGACTGAAACCAAATGGCGGAGTGAGGAATGAGCTTTGGAGGTTGAGGGCGATCAGAATGGCAAACCACAACGGATCGATCCCGATGGTTTGGGATATGGGCAGCAAAATCGGCACGACGATGTAGGAAATTTCAAAGAAATCGATGAAAAACCCGAGGAACATGATGACCAGCATCGTCAGGACCAGAAAGCCCCATTTTTCCCCCGGAAGTGTCGTCATAAACTGCTCCACAATCTCATCGGCCCCGCTGTAGATAAAGACCATGGAAAATGCCGTCGCCCCGATCAAAATTGCAAACACCATCGACGTGATCTTGACCGTCTCCAATGATGCATCCCGCACCATGGCATAATCGAGTTTTCGATACATCCATGCCAAAATCATACTCCCCAGCGCCCCCAGAGATGCCGACTCCGTCGGCGTAGCAATCCCGGCAAAAATTGATCCCAGCACCAGGACAATCAATGTCAGGGGAGGGATGATGGCCAGCAGAGCCCGCTTGATATTGGTGCGGCGGGAGACTGAAGTGTCCACCCGCATCGCCGGCGCAGCATTTTTGTCAAAAAACGCTACCGTCAGGATATAGAGAATATACACCCCTACCAGCATCAGCCCCGGCATCACGGCTGCTTTGAACAGGTCACCGACAGGGAGCTGAAAGACATCCGCCAACACGATCAAGACGATCGAGGGGGGAATGATCTGCCCCAATGTCCCGGCGGCACAGATGGTCCCGGTCGAGAGGTCTTTTTTGTATCCGTTCTGCAGCATCACCGGCAGCGAAATGACCCCCATGGCCACGACGGAAGCCCCCACCACGCCGGTCGAGGCAGCCAGAAGGGCCCCGATAAGCACCGTCGAGATGGCCAGACCTCCCCGGACCTTGCCAAAGAGTGTTCCCATCGACTCAAGCAGCCGCTCGGCCAATTCCGATTTTTGCAACACAATACCCATAAAGATAAACAGGGGAATCGCCATGAGAATCGTGTTGGTCATGATGGAATAGATCCGAAAGGGCATCATACTGAACATCGAGAGAAATTCTTCCCAGAATTCCATCAGCGTCCCGCCGTCCGGAATGATTTCAATCCATGCCGCTCCCAGGCCAAAATAAATTGCCACCGCCCCAAATGTAAATGCCACCGGAAAGCCAAGCACCAGCAAGACCAGTGCCGCTCCGAACATCACCAAACCAATCATAATATCTCCTCATTGTCATCGACAAGGATCGGCTCAAGCCCGCGCAACACATTGATATGGTGGAGAATATAATCCAGCGCACAAAACAGCAAAAACACGAACGCGATCGTAATCTGCACCTTGATCAACCAGCGATACGGGAGCCCCCCGGGGTCTTCGCTGATCTCATGGGTCACATAGGCATCCAGAACAAACGTATAAGACCCATATATAATCAGTAATGCCAGCGGAAGGAGAAAGAGGATCGTTCCGATAATGTTGATCCATGCCTGTTTGCGCACACTCAGGCGATCATAAACAAAGTCAACACGCACATGGGCATTGTGGCGCAATGCAAAGCCCGTCCCATACAGGATAATGATCGAAAACAGATGCCATTCTACCTCCTGCATCCCGATTGAACTGTTGTGAAATACATAGCGCATCATGACATCATAGGCAACATTGACGATCATAATGATCAGCAGTACGCCCGCCACATAACCCACCGTATCGATGATTTTGTCCATGGTTTTTTCCAGTTTGAGCAACACGTAAGTCCTTTTGGGTTGACGATACTTGATGGATGGGTATGGGTATCCGCGTGACCACCATACCGATCCACCAAACCCCAAAGTGCCCGAAGGCACCCGGGTTTATTTTTCGAGATTCAGGTATCCGCCCTGCATCATCTGAGACCATGCTCTGGCCTTCTTCATGTAGGCCATATAATCTTCATAGATCTCTTTAAACTTGGGGTTTTTGGCTGCATACCCTTCGTACACTTCGGTAGCGGCTTTGCGCATATCGGCGACGACGGATTTGGGGAAATGCTTGACCTTGATGTTGGGGAAGTCTTTTTTCATCTTGGCCCATGCTTCAAGCGACGCGGAAAAGTTTTCAACATACATATCAAATGCAGCTGCCTTCATAGCAACTTCAAGGATGGCTTTGAAATTGTCCGGAAGCTTGTCAAAGGCTTTTTTGTTGACCATAAACTGCATCTCGCTTGCCGGCTCATGCCAACCGGTGTAATAATACGGAGCCACTTTGTGGAAGCCCATCTTGATGTCCATGCCCGGTCCGACCCACTCCAGTGCATCGATGGTACCGCGGTCGAGCGATGTGTAGAGTTCGCCGGCCGGAATGTTGGTGACGTTGACCCCCAGTTTGGCCAAGACTTCACCGGCCAGACCCGGTATCCGCATCTTCAATCCCTTCAAGTCAGATGTTTTGTTGATCTCCTTGCGGAACCAGCCGCCCATCTGGTTGCCGGTGTTGCCGCCGGGATAGTTATAGATACCAAACTTGTCATAAACCTCTTTCATGTACTTCTTGCCGTTGCCGTAGTAGAACCAGGCATACTGCTCTGAGGGGGTCATGCCGAAGGGAACCGTACAAAACCACACGGTATTGATGTCTTTCCCTTTCCAATAGTACGAACCGCTGTGGCCGATCTGATATTGGCCGTTTTTGACCATATCAAGGATTCCCAGTGGTGCCTTGTGCTTCTCTTTGCCTTCCACTTTGATGATAAACTTGCCGTTGGACATTTCTTTGACATACTGAGCGAGTTTGAGCGGAGGAGATGCCAGAGGCGTCAGGGTCGAAGGCCAGGTTTCGGCCAATTTCCATTTGACTTTTTTGGCTGCCAATGGGGTTGCCATGATGGCGACTGCACCGACGAGCGCTGCAACTTTGAGCGTTTTGTTCATGTGTTCTCCTTGTGAAATGATGGAACCAAATTGTAGCCCATCACGCCTTAAATACGATACTTTTCCATAACAGTCCTATAATTTTCTGCCCATAATGTTGCCAAAGATACACACAATAGTTCCGGCATACATCCGACATCTTATGGTATACTTTCACAAAGCGACAAGGAATCATCCGATGGCCCAGCAGCACGTTGCCCTGTTCGTCCCGTGTTATATCAATACGCTTTTCCCCGACGTTGCCATGGCGACGTTGACCCTGCTGGAGCGGTTTGGATATGCTGTCACCTATCCGGAGCAGCAAACCTGTTGCGGGCAGCCTTTTGCCAACAGCGGCGCACATGACGTAGCCCGGCCGCTGGCAGAACATTTCGTCGCAACGTTTCGGGGCTATGATTATATTGTCGCCCCCAGTGCCAGCTGCATCGGTATGGTGCGCAATCACTACGGTCCGTATGTCGGCGACCATCCCTACTATTCTGCGATCCAGACCGGAGCATACGAGATTTGTGAATTTTTGCACGATGTGGTGCAGCCGGACCATTTTGGTGTTGCGTTTCCCCATACGGTCACGCTCCATCAGAGCTGCCACGGCTTGCGGGAACTGGAATTGGGGGTCAGCAGTGAATTGGCACTGCCGTTTGGCTCCAAAGTACTCAACCTGCTTGAAAAAGTGGACGGCATCACCCTACTGCCCATGGAGCGGGCCGATGAGTGCTGCGGATTCGGGGGGACATTTTGTGTCACGGAACCGGAAGTTTCCACCCGGATGGGACAGGACAAGCTGAACCACGCCGAAGCGACACAGGCGGAATATCTTGCCGGATTTGACAGCAGCTGCCTGATGCACCTGGACGGAATCGCCCGGCGGGAAAAGCGGAATATTCGCTTGGTACATGTGGCGGAAATTCTGGCAGGAACCGTTCAATGAATCTGTCCACAAAAGCCGCAGCGTTCCTCACCGACACTGCCCACAGTGCATGGCACGATCGGGCCCTGTGGTTTGTCCGTCAGAAGCGCGACACGGCTGCCAAAGCTTTGCCGGAATGGGAAGAACTGCGCCACACAGCTTCGCAGATCAAAGCGCACACCATGGCCCATCTGGCCGATTACCTCGAAACCTTCGAACGCCACGCCCTCCAAAACGGCATCCACGTTCATTGGGCGGCCGACGGAGCGGAGCACAACCGCATTGTCACCGACATCCTGCAACAGCACCACGTCAAAAAAGTGGTCAAATCCAAATCCATGCTTACCGAAGAGTGCGGCCTCAACCCCCATCTGGCTGCCCACGGGATCGATGTGATTGACACCGACCTGGGGGAACGGATCGTACAGCTGCGCCATGAATCCCCCAGCCACATTGTTCTCCCGGCCATTCATCTCAAAAAGGAAGCGGTGGGTAGGCTTTTTGAACAAGCACTGGGAACCGAGCCGGGCAACAGCGATCCGGCCTACCTGACCCATGCCGCCCGGGATCATTTGCGGCGGCACTTCTTGACGGCCGATGCGGCGATCACCGGGGTCAACTTCGCAGTGGCGGACACGGGCATGGTCGTTGTCTGCACCAACGAAGGCAATGCCGATCTCGGGACGGCCATCACTGACCTGCACATCGCCAGCATGGGGATCGAAAAGATGCTCCCGTCCCTCAAGGATCTTGGGGTCTTTACCCGCCTGCTTGCCCGCAGCGCCACCGGGCAGCCGGTGACGACCTACACCAGCCACTTCAGGCGCCCCAAACCCGGCGGCGAAATGCATGTCGTCATCGTGGACAACG
>CAZRUT010000034.1:1799-8077 GCA_964603215.1 uncultured Nitratifractor sp. | reverse complement strand
GAGGCGGTTTGGAAACACACCCGCCCAGGAACAGTGCACTCAGAAACAGCAGAGAAATTCTGATCATTGAAGTAGCCCCTGCGCAGTAAAGCGCGCGGGATAAAATCCGATCACATAGATCAGCGCACCCAGGATGACGCCGACACTCCACCAGCGTGCCAACACTTTGGTGCGCATGAAGCTCCCGCCGACGATCCCCACCAGCAATCCGCCAATATGTGCACTCATATCAATCCCCGGAATTGTCAATCCCAATACAAGGTTGAGCACTAAAATCACGCCAAATTCCCGCATCAGTGCACCAAAACGGGATCCCATCTGGCGCCGGTGGGCGATCACGTACCCCAGGATGGCACCCAATATTCCAAAAATCGCTCCACTGGCACCCACACTCAAGCCATCAGGATGTATGCCGACCGACACAGCTCCTCCGGCAATGCCCGATGCCAGATACAGCAGGAGATAACTCCAGCGGTCCATTAATGTTTCGGCAACCTGTCCGACAATATATAGCGAAATCATATTCAAAAGCAGATGTGTCGGTCCGCCGTGCAGAAATATCCCGCTGAACAGGCGCCACCATGCACCGTCCACTCCGATTGCCCAGCCGTAGATTGCTCCAAGATCAATCAATGACTGGGCGCCAAACGGATCAGGCTGGATCGCCGTATCAGCGAATACAAGCAGGTTGAGTCCGATCAGTGCCCACGTGACGGGCGCAGCACGCAGTGCATCGATCATGGGCAGTCAGGCTTGGCGAATCGCCTGCGGGAAGATCACACCATCAATCGAGAAGCGCGCCATCCGTTCGATCTCTTTTTCATCTTCGACCAGAACGAGAATTTTGCTGTCAAACAGATACCGTTCGGCAATAGGCTGAATCTCCATGGCATCTTCTTGCTGGCAGACAATATAGCGCGCGCCGAGTGCATTGGCAAACAGGGCATAGCGTACGACATTGACCGTGATGGCAAACGGAATTGCCTCACGCTGGCAGTATTGTGCAATCTTGATCGATTCAGGCAGCGGCTCCAGCAAGACAATTTCATTCGCATCCAAAGCACCGATCTCTTCGCGGGTAAAAATTTTTTTAAAAACCGGGGATGCAACCCACGGGTGTCCTACAATCAACATTTTTCCTCCTTAGGCAGGTAAACACTCTTTGGAACAGTAGTGTTTTTTTGCAACAACAATGGACTCATCCAGCGTCACATAGGTGCCGCACGTATCGCAGGGAACCAGTGTATCGCCTTCGGACGCATCCTGAGCGCTTTGGGGACGATCGACCAAAGGGACTTTGCCGCCAAAGGCCCGGTAAATCACCACAGCAACGATACCGAAAAGGATCAATTTCAGCCACATAAATTATCCTATTTTATCCACAAAAAACTGCGTTTATTCCATTGCACTATAGCATAGTTTGGCTGTTGCGTCAATGCCGCCACCTCATCCGCAACACGGCTCCCTTTGTAAAAAAGATATTGTGTCCGGGTGTTGCGGAGTGCACGGGTCAATTCCAAGAGCAGTGCGGTATCGGTGACGGCCCGGGAAGTGATGAGGCCAAACGACGGATGCACCAACGCTTCGACACGCATTCGGGCAACGGTAACATGCACCAGCCCCAATTCCATCGCAGCATATGCGAGGAAGGCAGCCCGTTTTCCCAATGGTTCGGTCAGCACCGTTTCAGTTTTCGGCCACATGATTGATAGAGCCAATCCGGGAAATCCCGCCCCTGTTCCCACGTCCAGCAACGAATCGGGTCGATCGACAAATGTTGCTGGATAGAGCGAATCAACTATATGGTCGTGGATCGCCCCAATCGTTTTGGCGCCGGTAAGGTTATGGATGCGGTTCCATTCGTGCAGCAATAATGTGAAGCGGTTCAGCCGATCCAGTGCCGAATCGCTCACGGCGATGCCGGCATGGTCCAAAGCGGTTTTCAGTGCATCCATGGTGTGGGCCGGATTCAGAGCCAGTGCCCCATTTGTTCTTTTTTTACCTGCAGGTATCCGACATTATAGGGATTGGCTTCGATCACCAGCGGCACCCGCTCAATGATCTCTACCCCTGAAAGAGATTCAAGTTTTTTTGGGTTGTTGGTCAACAAACGCAAGCGGGTGATCCCAAAATGGTCCAAGATATACTCCACAGCCTCGTATGTCCGTTCATCCGCCGAAAAACCCAGCTGATGATTGGCTGCCACCGTATCCAAACCCTGATCCTGAAGCGCATAGGCGTTGACTTTGTTGAGCAGGCCGATGTTGCGCCCTTCCTGACGGTGATAAATCACCATCCCACCCTCTGCGGCTATGCGATCCAGTGCGGCATTGAGCTGCTCGCCACAATCGCATTTGAGGGATCCGAGTGTATCACCGGTGAGGCACTCGGAATGGACGCGCACCAAAGGCACATCGGGAATCGGATCGGTAAAAATCGCCAAATGCTCCCGCACGCCTTCCTGAAATGCCTGGATAGTGAATATGCCATGTACCGTGGGCAACGTGGCAGTATTGGATACAGAGATATTTTTCATGGGCGAATTATACCGTAAGTAAATAATTCAAGGTGCCCTTTAATAAAAGTTAAGCATGAATTGGAGTAGAATAGCGGCAATACTTTTCGCCAAAGGAACCCGATCATGTTTACCCGCTTCCGAAGACGTCGCATCCATCCGGTACTGCGCAATCTCCTCGAAGAAACGCGCCTGCATACGGACGATTTCATCTATCCCCTGTTTGTCCGAAGCGGCACGGGGATCCGCGACGAAGTGGCTTCCATGCCCGGCGTGTTCCAAATGAGCGTTGATGCAGCCGTTCAGGAGTGTACCGAGCTCCAGCATCTGGGCATTCACGCGATTATTCTTTTTGGAATCCCCGATACCAAAGACTCTGTCGGCAGTGAAGCGCTGTGCGAACACGGCATCATCGCTGAAGCGGTTCGCGCCATAAAATCTGCCCACCCTGACATGCTGGTTATCACCGATCTGTGTTTTTGTGAATATACCGATCATGGGCATTGCGGCGTACTGGATCCGATTCTTGAGACGGTGGACAACGACATGACGCTGGACAATCTGTCCCAGCAAGCCGTCGTGCATGCCCGATCCGGTGTTGACATGATCGCCCCTTCCGGCATGATGGACGGGATGATACAGGCGATCCGAAAGGGACTGGACGATGCAGGCTTCGTCTCTCTCCCTATTATGAGCTATTCCAGCAAATTTGCATCAGCCTATTATGGCCCATTCCGGGATGTGGCCGAATCGGCACCCAGTTTTGGTGACCGCCGCAGCTACCAGATGAATCCGGCCAACCGTCGGGAAGCCATTGCCGAAAGCGTTACGGACGAAGCAGAAGGAGCCGATATCCTTATGGTCAAACCGGCGTTGGCTTACATGGACATCATCCGTGATGTTCGGGAACATACTGCGCTGCCGCTGGCGGTGTATAATGTCTCGGGGGAGTACGCCATGCTCAAAATGGCTGCCCGAGCCGGGGTGATCGATTATGATCGCGTTATGATGGAGACCCTGCTGGGCTTCAAGCGTGCCGGCGCCGATATCATCATCAAATACAATGCCAAAGAGGCTGCGCAACTGCTTCGCAATCCATAGCGCACCACTACATACCCATTCTTTTTTATCTCACTGCAAGGAGTTTACGGAAACGGACATCATCCATATGATAAGCGGGAAGATCGACTTCTCCACTCTGTATCCATTGCGCTGCTGCCCCGTGACAGCATACCATCGGGCAGCCGGTTTTCCATCGGCTGCCCCGTGCACATCCAATCCACATTAGGAGCTTTTTGCTATGAGTGCCAAAGAATACATCCAAGCGGTTCTACGTGATATCCAAGTCTGCTCCCCCGGACAAGTAGAATTTTACCAAGCCTCCGAAGAGGTGCTTCATACCTTGCTTCCCCTCCTCAGTGAAGAAAAAAAATACATGGATCAAAACATTCTCCGCCGTATCGTGATCCCGGAACGCACCATTATTTTCCGTGTTGTCTGGATCGACGATTCCGGCCGGCCCCGCACCAATCTGGGGTATCGCGTTCAGTTCAATTCGGCCCTGGGCCCCTACAAAGGAGGGCTTCGCTTTCACCCAAATGTCAACCTGGGAATCATCAAGTTTCTCGGTTTTGAGCAGATTTTCAAGAATGCTTTGACCGGCCTCTCGATCGGTGGCGGCAAGGGAGGGAGTAATTTTAACCCCAAAGGAAAAAGCGATAACGAAGTGATGCGTTTCTGTCAGGCGTTTATGAACGAGCTCTATCGCCACATTGGCCAGACACACGATGTGCCGGCCGGTGACATTGGGGTAGGGGCACGCGAAATCGGATATTTGTTTGGTCAGTACAAGAAGCTGACCGGACGATTTGAAGGGATCCTCACTGGGAAAAACCTCCGCTGGGGCGGCTCCAATACCCGCACTGAAGCAACCGGATACGGATCGGTCTATTTCGCCGAAAATATTCTCAACCAGAACGGTATGGAGATCAAGGGAAAAACCTGTTGCGTTTCGGGCGCCGGAAATGTTGCAATCTATACCATTGAAAAGCTCAAAAGCATGGGTGCCATCCCCATCACGTGCTCCGACTCCAAGGGAACCATCCATCATCCGGGCGGTATCAATGTCGAAACACTCAAAGCAGTCAAAGAGATCAATCGCGCTTCTCTGGAGGAGTATGCCAAACTGCACCCGGATGCCACATACATACCGGTGCACAGTTACCCCGAAGGGGGCCACGCGGCCTGGAGTATTCCGTGCGATGTTGCTTTCCCCAGTGCAACGCAGAATGAACTGACCCTTGTCGACGCCAAAAATCTTGTTGCCAACGGATGCAAACTGGTCAATGAAGGTGCCAACATGCCCACAACAGCCGACGCCGTTGTTTTCCTCCAAGAGCACAGAGTGCTTTTCGGGCCGGCCAAAGCGGCCAATGCCGGTGGCGTAGCGGTCAGTCAATTGGAAATGGCCCAAAATGCCAGCATGGAACACTGGAGTTTTGCAGAAGTCGATACCAAATTGTTTGAAATCATGAAAAGCATTTTCGATACTGCCAATCGAACAGCCGCCGACTACGGCAGTCCCGGAAATCTGATTGCCGGAGCCAATATCGCAGGATTCAAAAAGGTGGCCGACGCGATGATCGATCAGGGAGCGGTTTAGGGCTCAATATTATTATGGTAAAATACTCTCTTTGATTTTTCCGCCACGGCCGTGCAGCGGTCGGGCGGACAAAGGAGGTTGACCATGCGGCATTTTTTAACGCTCAAAGATTTCACAAAGAGCGAACTGCTCGCAATGATTACGCTGGCACAAACGATGAAACAGCAGGCCAAACAGCGTGAATACATCCCCTATCTGGAGCACCAGACACTCGGGATGATTTTTGAGAAAAGCTCCACCCGAACCCGTGTCAGTTTCGAGGCAGGGATTTATCAGCTCGGGGGCACAGGACTGTTCCTGTCGTCTCGGGACATTCAACTTGGCCGCGGCGAACCCATGAAAGACACAGCCCGCGTCATCAGCCGCATGGTAGACATGATCATGATCCGCACCTTTGCGCAAAGCAAGCTTGAAGAATTTGCCCGCTTTTCCCGTGTGCCGGTGGTGAACGGACTTACCGACCGTTGCCATCCGGTCCAATTGATGGCAGACTACCTCACATTGATCGAAGAAGGGAAAACAGATCCTGTCTGCGCGTATGTGGGGGACGGCAACAACATGGCCCACAGCTGGCTTCATCTGGCTGCCATCATGGGCTTGGAACTGCGCGTAGCCACGCCCAACGGATATGCCTGTACCCCCGAGATCGTAGCCGAAGCCCGCGCCCTGGCCCAAACCAGTGGTGCCAAACTGTTGTTCACCCATGATCCTGCCGAAGCGGTAGGCGGGGCCGATGTGGTGACCACCGATACATGGATTTCTATGGGCCAGGAAGAGGAAAAAGCCAAGCGGATTCGTGATTTCGAAGGGTATCAGGTGAACGAACCCCTCATGCAGCATGCCCGACCCGATGCCATTTTTCTCCATTGCCTTCCGGCGTACCGGGGATACGAAGTCAGTGAAGAAACGTTTGAAAAACATGCTGACGTTATCTTCGCCGAAGCCGAAAACCGCCTCCATGCCCAAAAGGGCATTATGGTCTGGTTGGATCAGCACCGATAAGGGTGTCCGTGTACAGGTTTAAAGGGAAATTTTGAGCAAAATAGATTTAGAAAAATTCAGTAAGTATTCCAAGCCGGGCCCCCGATATACCAGCTACCC
>CAZRUT010000034.1:0-1789 GCA_964603215.1 uncultured Nitratifractor sp. | reverse complement strand
GCATTGGAGTTCAGCGAAGCATTTGACTACGATGCCTATGTGCATTACCTTGAGGCGGGGCGTACGCGCATTTCTATCTACATTCACCTCCCGTTTTGTCGCAGCGCCTGCTATTTTTGCGGTTGCAATGTCGTGTATACTTCCAAGCAGGATAAGCTCAGCCGCTACGTGACGTACCTCAAAAAAGAGATCGACATTCTCACGCAGCATTTGGACCCGACACGTGAAGTGATTCAGTTTCATTTTGGGGGCGGCACCCCAACGTATTATCAGGCATTTGAGCTTGACGCGATCATGACGTATGTCAAGCAGGCATTCCCCAACTGGGCTGACGATGCAGAAATCAGCGTCGAGATCGATCCCCGTTATTTCAATGAAGCGCAGATGCAGGTCTTTCAGAAGCACGGATTTAACCGCATCAGTTTCGGGGTACAGGATTTTGATCCCAAAGTTCAGGAAACCATCCACCGCATTCAGCCGTACGACCAAACCAAAGCCGCCGTTGATTTGGCGCGGGCATACGGAATCAACAGCATCAATATGGACTTGATCTATGGGCTGCCCCACCAAACATTTGAGCGGTTCAGGACCACGCTCGATCAGGCATTCGCTATCGAGCCTGATCGCCTTGCCGTTTTCAACTATGCCCACGTGCCCTGGATGAAAAAAACCATGCGCAAATTTGATGAGACGACCATTCCCAGTCCGGATGTCAAATTAAAAATTTTTCAGTACACCATTGATTATCTCACGTCCAAAGGGTACGCCATGGTCGGCATGGATCATTTCGCCAAACCCGAAGACGAACTCTTTGCGGCGATTGAGAAAGGTGAACTCCACCGAAACTTCCAAGGCTACACCACCAAAGGCGGTGCCAATCTCATCGGAATCGGGCTGACCAGCATCGGCGAAGGCGCACGCTATTATGCCCAGAATACCAAAGAAATGCGCACCTATGAAGCAGCAATTGATGCGGGGAAACTCCCTTTTGAGCGGGGGGTCAATCTCCATGACGACGATGCAGTGCGCAAAGCTGTCATTATGGAGCTGATGGCCAATTTCTCCGTCGATATACCGCGCATTGAATCCGAATACGGGATTGCGTTTCATACCTATTTTTCCGAAGCCCTTGCTTCCCTTCAGGAATTTGTGGATGCTGACCTGGTTACCCTGACCGACACCCGCATTTCCGTCAGCCCCACCGGCACGCTCCTGATCCGCAACATTGCCATGCCGTTTGATGCCTACATGAACAAATATGCCGGCAGCAAAAAAAGCTTCAGCAAAACGGTGTAGTCCGTCACCATGCGTGCCCCTGCCAAACCCTTCGACTATACTGTTACCAGCGATGCATGCATTAAATGCGGAAAATGCATCCCCGAATGCACCATTCATATGATCCATCCCGACGAAGTCACGTCACCACGGGGGTTTATCGATCTGCTGGGCGCCCATGCCCGGGGCGAGTTGGCGCTTGACCAAACAGCCAAAGATATTTTTGAAAGCTGTTTTCTCTGTACGGCCTGCACCGACGTGTGTCCCAATGATTTGCCGACCGACATGGTGATTGAGGCCGTGCGGCGCGACATTGCCGACCGCTATGGAATTGCATGGTTCAAACGCCTCTTTTTTACCCTGCTGCGCCATCGCTGGCTGATGGATGTGATGATGAAACTTGGCTATACATTCAAAACCTGCGGGTTTTCTGATGCACCGGAACACGGTGGAATGATTCCCCGCTTCACCATGCCCATCATCAAAAGCGGGCGCCTTCTGCCGAGCCTCAGCA
>CAZRUT010000033.1:0-8481 GCA_964603215.1 uncultured Nitratifractor sp. | reverse complement strand
CTTTTCTGAAAGCACATACCGGTGAAGCGGGGATTGTCTATACTTTGTCACGGAAATCCACCGAAAGTCTGGCAGCATATTTGCAAGCACAGGGGATCCGGGCGCGCCCATATCATGCCGGACTCGCGACCGAAGAAAAGCACACAACCTATGCCGATTTTGTTGCCGATCGCATCGAAGTTGTGGTGGCGACGATTGCTTTTGGGATGGGAATCGACAAGAGCAACATTCGCTTCGTTGTCCATATGCGCCTGCCCAAAACGATCGAAAATTATTATCAGGAGATCGGCCGGGCCGGACGGGATGGACTCTCCGCCGAAACCCTGCTGCTTTTCGGGGCGCAGGATGTGGTGCAGCAGCGTCGTTTTTTGGATCAGCTGCCGGAAGGTCCGTACCACGAACATGCTGTAAAAAAATTGGATGCCATGGTCCGTTTTGCGCGGGGCGATGTCTGCCGCCATCAAGCGATTGCCGCCTATTTCGGCGAAACCATTGCACCGTGTGGGCGGGCATGCGATGCGTGCACGATGCCGCCTTCGGAGCGGACCGATATTACCACACCGGCCCGCCAGCTCCTCTCGGCCATCTGGCGAACCGGTCAGCGGTTTGGTCTGCACGCGATCATCGATATTCTCCGGGGCTCACAGGATCAGCGGCTGAAAGCACGGGGCCACGACCGGCTGCATGTGTACGGAATCGGTATGGATTACAGCCGGGCGCAATGGCGCACCATCGGTGATCGGCTTTTGGAACTGGAAGCGATTGAGGCTGGAGACTATCATGTGCTCCGGATCACAAATATCGGTGCCGAGATTCTCAAAGGCCGCCAGGACGTGCAGCTCAAAAAAGAGCGCCTGCATGTTCAAAAAGAGATTGAGAAAAAACAGCCACTTGATCTGGAAGGAGATGATGCAGTGTTGTTCGAAGCATTACGCGGCTTGCGTATGGAGATCGCAACGGCAAACCATATTCCGCCGTATGTTGTGTTTTCCGATAAGGCGCTGAAAGCGATGGCCGTCACATGCCCCACAGACACATCGGGGTTTCTGGCAATACATGGAGTCGGTGCCGTGAAGTTTGAGCGGTACGGCGAAGAGTTTTTGGCCCTTCTCCGTCGCTCAAAGGAGAAAAAACAAGGGTAAAAGACGGTACCAATCAGTTGAGTTTTCGGACGATGTAACGGCTCCCCTCATTGATCGATGCACCCAGATCAGCTATCCGTTCTGTGGTGTGGCGTGTGCGGGGCTGCATGCTGATGTCTTTGATGTTTTCCAGACACAGTTGCAGAAAATCGATCATGTTGCTGATCTCAGGATCATGGATCGATTTTTTCATCCGCTTTTGCTGCTCTTCGAGTCGGCGGAGGACGCCCGAAAGGTCCTGATGCTTCGAATAGCTTGCTACAATTTTGGTCGAGAGCACTTCTTGCTTCTTGGCCAACTCGGCCGGTGTTGTGATGGTGACAGCACTTCCGTACACGGTTGTGCCGGCGACCAGAAGACTCGCCCCAAGGGCGAACAGTGTTTTCATGAACATTTTAACCTCCTTAAATAAGTTCATATTGAATCATATCAAAAGAAGGCTTATTCTAATATTAAATCATATAAAAGAATCAGATTTTCTCCCAAAAAGTTCCATCAGCCGTATCCATAATGCCAATACCCAGATCGTGGAGCGTATTTCTGATGGCATCGGCACGGGGAAAATCTCTCTCCTGTTTGGCCGCAGTACGCTCGGCGATCAGCGCCGTGACGCGATCGATCAGCTCAGGATCGACCCCGAGTTGAAAATATGTCCAGGGATCCCGCCCCCCGAATCCAAGCAGGGCATCAATCAGTGCCACGTTGGCCAGGATCTCTTTTTTGGCTGCACGGTTTTTGGGATCAATATCGAGTGATTCATTGGACAAAACAACCATTTCATCGATGATGGCCAATGCTTGTGAAATATTGAGATCATCACCCATTGCTTCCATTAATGCATCTTTGAAGTCCGGATTGGCTGAAGAGGGTGTACCGGGCAGGAGGCGTTTTTTAAGGCGGTAGAGTCTGTCAAGACGTTTTTTTGCGGCCAGCAAATCCACTTCGTTGAAATTGAAGTCGTTTCGGTAATGCACGCCGATCAGGTAATAGCGGAGAATCTCACCGTCGTATCGTGCCAGCGCGTCTTTGAGAAAAAAGCTGTTGCCGAGGCTTTTGGACATTTTTTCTCCGTCGATCTGGACAAAACCGTTGTGCATCCAGTATTTTGCCAGCGCATGACCGGTGGCGCAGCGGCTTTGCGCTGCTTCGTTTTCGTGGTGCGGGAAAAGCAGATCGGCTCCGCCGCCATGGATATCAATGCTGTACGCATCGGTCCCTTTGAAATGCTTTTCAATCATCGCCGAGCACTCAATATGCCAGCCGGGACGCCCCGCTGAGAATGGCAGATCGAAGCAAACAGGGTCGGTGTCCGTGCATGCTTTCCAGAGGGCAAAATCCTTCGGATCCCGTTTGGCATCAGTATGGGCGACCCGACTGCGGCTCGCATCGCTGCCGGCCCGGTGGGAGAGGGAGCCATATGCGGCATCTTGTGTTGTATCAAAATAGACATCGCCGTTGGGCGTGCGGTAGGCAAAGCCCTGTTCGAGCAAGCGCTGAATCATGGCTTCAATGGCATCGAGCGATTCAGTCGCCTTGGGTTCAATATCGGCGCGCTGCACCCCGAGTTGTCCCATTTCATCGAGATAGCGCTCAATATAATAATCGGTGATTTCGCGCATACTTTGGCCGGTTTCTTCCATTTTTTTGATGATTTTATCATCAATATCGGTGAAGTTTTTGGCCAGTGTGACGGCATAGCCATGTGCCCGCAGCGTCCGGGAAAGCAGATCGAAGCTTAGCGCACTTCGCGCATGCCCAAGGTGGGCATCGTCGTACACTGTGGGTCCACAGACATAGATACTGACGCGTCCCGGATGGATCGGTTCCAATTGCCGTTTTGTTTTGGTGGCACTGTCAAAAACAATCATGCGTGTGTGCGGCGCTATTTTTTCTTTTTTCCGCTTCCGATCAGGAAGGAAATCTTGGCGTTGATGCGGTATTGGACAATGCGGCCGTTCTCAACTTTGGCACTGGTATCGACAATATAGATCGATTTGATGTTGTCAATTGATTTGCTGGCAGCTTTGACGGCCTTTTTGGCAGCATCCTCCCAGCTTTTTTCTGACTGGGCGAGCACTTCGATCACTTTAACGACTTTTGACATGATGATTCCTTTAAATTAAAGTTTACTTAGCAGAGAGTATTGTACAATGTTTTGAATGAAAATGCATAATGGCACCTCCAGAGGTGCCCATAAGAGGAATTGGTGATGCGATGGGTAGGGTGGTTTGTCATTGCGTGGATGCTGGCGCATGGTGAAGTGCCGGGCACAGTAGGGGTCTTGTACGCGAGTCCGGACGCGAAAGCGGTTCGGATTGCCACCCTCAAACTCAAGCTCGCTTTGGCAGAAAACACGGAACTGGAGCGAAAATTTCATGCTGAAAAACTGCACATCATCCCGAAACGGTTTGGACATTTTGATGCATTGACGGTCGGGCCCATCCGATCCCAAGCGGTGCGCAATGCGGTACTGCTCATGTTCGGGTCCCGGTTTCATGGGATGTTTTTTGTCCAGGAATCTGCCGCGCCGCCCCCTGTTTCTCATACCGTGGCAGCACGCAGGACTGCGCCACATGAGTGGGCGATGCAGCCGATTGACTGGGCATGGCTGATGATCTTTGTTTTGGCAATAATCGGTCTGGCGGCTTCAATGATGCAACGTAAGCGACTTTTTGTCTTTAAAACAGTTCAGACCCAGTTTCGGGAGCACCAGAGACAGATGGATCACACAATCGATCTGCTAAAGAAAGGGGAGCAGTGATGCGAATGTCGGCTATCATATGGATCATATTGACGGGATGGGCATGGGGCACAACACTGGAGAGCTATATTGTCATTGCACACGGCCAACGGAGTGCCGACATTGCGTCCAAACGCACGCGCCTGGAGCAGACGCTTCGTGACAATGCGGCGCTTTCGGAATGGATTCGGGAAACCCATGGTACCATACGGTCGGATCAACGGGACGGGTTCTATATGCTGCGCATGGGGCCGTTTGAGCCGGATGCGCGTTTTGCCCGCATCTACTTGGCGTTGCGTACTGTCTTTCCCGATGCCATCGTGCTGGAACAGGCCCGTCAACAACCAGCGCCCCCATCGCACACTTCCCCCAAAGCGCCCACGGCGGCACAGGCTGCGACGGCACGTGCCTCCCACGGGTCGCCGGAGGGCAACCATGCTCGTGTCACTGCCGTGTCTGCTGTATCGGCATTAAAAGATACGAAAACGAACAACACAAATATATGGACGGCTTTGTTTGGTTTGGCCATCATCGGGATCCTCTATATGTTCCTGTCGTCCGACCAGCTTCGTCGGATCAAACGGGAGCACGCCGAAATTGAGGCACGGCAGAAAAAGCTCGAAGCCAAACAGCATGAAGTGCTTGCCCATATGGGAGAAAATATCCATGCCCTGGCCAAAAAGACGGCAACACGGACCCAAACATTGGCACGGGGAGCCCATGGAACACCCCACGAAGCAGATTTGCAGCAAATGATAGAGGGAGAGAATGCGCTGCTGGGGATGACCGGTGATCTGATCAAATTTCTCCAAATCAAATCCAGTAAAGTTACGATCCAGCATGCACCGTTTGATTTCAACAATGTGCTCCACGAGGTGGCCGGAACGCTGCACAACGTGTGTCGGGGGAGCGATAAAGAATTGGTTTTTGATGTGGACAAACGGGTCCCAAAGGCGATGCGAACCGATTCGCTCCATATGGCACAGATACTGACCGGTCTCATTGAATATCTGATGTGCCACACACCGAGTCACACGGTGCGCCTGCATGCGGACATGCGATCCGGATCCCGCAAGATTCCGATGCTGGAAATTGCGCTGACATCCGATATCGGCGCCATCAACGAAGCCATGTTCTTCGATGCCCACTATGATGAGGCGTCCGGCACCTATGTGGGGCTGGGTTTGTTTGTGGCCAAAGAGCTGATTGAGCTCATGGGCGGGGCATTGTCATTTGACGCTGCCGACAAGAAGACGACGCGGCTGGGGCTCACATTTCCGGTGGGCACCCCCACCAGGGAGCGACGCCAATATCATTTGCCAGATCCAGCCATTGCCGACAAAAAAGTATTGATTGTCGATAAAAACATGGACGTGGCCCGCGCGCTCAAACACGATTTCAACTATTTTGATATGACGGCAAAGATTCTGTCGTTTGATGCGTGGCAGCACCACCGGCCCGATGTATCGGACTATGATATTCTGCTGATCGATAACCGACTGTTTGACGCGGCACTGTCGCAATGGCTGCGTACCGCACGCCGCAAACGTCCGCTCCGGGTCATCAGCCTGGAGAATCTCTATGCGTCCAAAACCGTGCCGGTGGACGGGGTTGTCGACGTGCGCATGAAAAAACCCGTGACCCAGCAGCATGTTTTTGATGTATTGGCCCAGTGGGCACAGCCGGATGCAGCACCACCAGAAAGCCCCAAACCACCCTCCGCATCGGCAGAAAACGTTCCCGAAGTCTTCCGGGGGGACTTTCGTGATAATCCAGCCATTGTTTTAGAAGATTTTGCCTGTTTTTCCGGCCAGCATATCATGATCGTTGAAGACAATCGAATCAATCAAAAAGTGCTTCAGGGGATGCTCTCCAAAGCCGGCATTCATTTGACGATTGCCAACAATGGCCAGGAGGCACTGGATGTGCTGGAGGCAGGTAGCCGGGATATCGCGATGATCCTGATGGACATCAGCATGCCGGTGATGGATGGTTTCACGGCAACACGACGCATACACGGCGATGCCCGTTTTCAGTCGATCCCCATTGTAACGTTGACGGCACTGGTTTCCGAGCATGAGGTGGACAAAATGTTTGCATCCGGTGCCAACGGGTATCTGGCAAAACCTTTGAAAATCGGCCGTCTCTTTCATGCGATGGAGCGCTTTTTGCCAACCGAGACAACCACGCAGACGTCCGAAAAGTCCCCACGTGTAACACCCGATACCTCCGGACCATCGGGATTGGATATGACGCGGGCCATGCGGGCCATGCAGAACGATACGCTGCTGTATCAGGAAGTGCTGCGCGCCTTTAAAGAGAGCTATGGACGGAGCGATGCGGTCTTTGAGAAATTGATACGTGACACGCGATACGGGCAACTCAAAACCCTTTGCATTGATTTGCGGGGATTGACCGGCTCCATCGGTGCCAAGGGGCTTTTTGAAGTCGTTTCCGAAGCCCAAACCATGATGCTGTACAACAAGCACGATTTACTGGAGCGCCTCATTGAGCCGTATCGCAGCGAATTGGCACGCCTGAATGAAGCCATCAATCACTACATCCTGTAAGGGGTATCGTGCAAAACAACTCAACGGATCAACCCCATCAGCCAAAGATTGACCCCGTATACCAGCAGGCCCCAGGCGACCATCGCAGGGATAAAATAAAATAATGTATGGGCGAAGAGAATCGGCCGCATCCGCTTCCACCCCAATGCACGGAGCGTCAAAACAAAGAGCACCCATCCCCCGATACTTCCTCCCAGTGCCAACCCCATGACCCCCATGGGGCGGATCAGCAGCAGCGATGCAGTAATGTTGGCCGCCAGTGAGAATGTGGCGATTTTGGCAGCCTCCGCTTGGCGATGCGATGCATAGAGATAAAGCGAGAGAAGCTTGGTCAACCCGAACGGAATCAGGCCGACCATGTACATCCGCAATACGTTGGCCGTAATGAGGGTATCGTGCGGCGTGAAGCGCCCATGCTCAAACAGGAGCCAAACGACGGGTTCAGCCAAGATGATACCGCCGGCCATGGCCGCTCCGAGCGCAAATGCCATGATCCAGAATGCCTTGGCAAGGTTGGCATATGCCTGGGCATCCCGGCCGTGCTTGAGGTCTTTGGTAATCGAGGGAAACAGTGCTGTAGAAGCGGCAATGGCAATGAGCGCCAGCGGGAGGGTGAACACCAGGTTTCCGTATGTCAATGCCGAGATCGATCCGGCAACCAAAAATGAAGCCAGCCATGTATCCAAAAAAGCATTAACCTGAGGGGTTGAGCTTCCCCAAACTGCCGGAAGAAACAGGCCGTTAAATCGGCGTGTTTCGGCTGTGATGTTGCGGCTGTGACGGTGTTTCCAGCCGCCGATCAGGAGGCGATGCAGCGTGAAACGGGTGAGGCTCCACACGTGCAGCATCACTTGCAGGAGGCCTCCGACTACCACGGAGACAGCCAATGCATACGTGACGGTTCTGGGTGATGCATGGCGCCAGAAGATCAGGACCGCAATCATGGAGAGGTTGAGCAGTACCGTCCCAAAAGCGGTCGTCGCATAGTGTTCCCGATATTGCAGCAGGGAAGCCAAAAAGGTGACGATAAATATCAAAGCAAGATACCAAAAGGTGATGGCAGTCAGCGGGGCGGTCTCGGCGACGGTTTTGGCATCCAGTCCCACGGCCATCAGTCTGGTAAACAGTTCGGGGAAAAGGCTGACCACGATTGATGCTGCGACAATCAGGAGCAAAAAACGGCGAAAGATTGTGATGGCAAAAACCCCTTTGTGGCGGGAAGCGACAAACGCAGGCATAAACGCCTGCACAAACGCCCCCTCGGCAAAGATGCGTCGAAACAGATTGGGCAGTTTGAATGCGATGAGGAACATATCACTGTAGATCGACTGTCCCAGCACGGCTGCCAGCAGCGTCGTGCGTATCAGACCGGCGATGCGCGAGAACAATATTCCGGCGCTGTTGGTAAAAAATTTACGGAGCATGCGGAGCCTTGCGGATGGTTTGGCATATTGTACCCAAGAGTCGCTCACAGGAATATGACAATCTGCCCCATTTTTGGGTCGCTTCATTCGGGACATGGTATACTGCCGGTATCTTTTGCATGGTTGCACGCATCCGAGGAGTACATGATGATTGTTGGCATTGAAGGAAAAGTGGAGCACAAGGAGCCGACGCTGGTCCACATCAACACCGCCGGGGTGATTCATGAAGTGCACACATCCATTCATACTTCCCAGGCCATGAACAATCCGCATGTCCGGCTGTTTGTCACGCAGGTGATCCGTGAAGATGCTCACTTGCTGTTTGGATTCATGGACAAAAACGAACAGCGGATGTTTGAAACCGTACTGCGCATCAACGGTGTGGGTCCCAAAGTAGGGCTGGCCATCTGTTCGACATTCACCCCGGAGACTTTTGCACGCATTATTGCTGCCAAGGATGTGGCCATGCTCAAACGGGTACCGGGTATTGGCCCCAAAGCTGCCAGCCGGATTTTGGTGGAGCTGGCCGATTTTATTATCGATGGCGGTGCACACGGCACGGCAGTCGGCACAGCCATGGCCGAAGCGGTCATGGCACTGGAGAG
>CAZRUT010000032.1:0-8490 GCA_964603215.1 uncultured Nitratifractor sp. | reverse complement strand
ATCAGGGCGATCCGCAAAGCAAACGGAATGTCAAAATCGATCCGCACCGCTTCGTAAATGGCGACTTCGAGCGTATTATGTGCCGGTGAGCCTCCGAGCAGGAGCACAATGGCAAACGATCCAAAGCAGAGCAGAAAGATCGTCGCACCCATCCGGGGGATGCTTCCCCGCACCGCGACCCACTCAATGGCACGGAAACGTTGCCATGGACTGAACCCCAGACTTCGAGCCAGGCGGTGTTTTTCCGGCGGGATCGATTCAAAGACATGCAAGAGGCCGATGGCGGCAAATGAAGCATTGAGATAGACATGGGCAATCAGGATTCCGCTCAGGCCGTAGACAAACCCGCCCATGCCATGGCCGATGACCCCTGCGATGAGGCGATTGATCCAGCCATGGTTACCCAAAACCGTGATGATCCCCAGGGCCACGATCAGCGTGGGAAGCACCAGCGAAGCAGAAAAAAGTGTGATGAGCCAACGGCGCCCGGGAAAGCGCCGTTGGTGAGAAAGGCTCCAGGCCAGCAGCAAGCCCAGAAAGAGAGAGATGAGTGTTGAGAGGCTTGCCTGGAGCAGGGTAAATTTGAGCAGCGAAATGATGCGGGCATGCTCGGCCGGCGTCCCCGAAGAGATACCGGAAATTTCCGTGTCTCCCAGAACCCAAAAGAGCCCGCCGGCCAGTCCGATCAGCAAAACGGCTACCCCAAGTCCGGGCAGAAGCGAAGCGCGAAAACGCCAAAGCAATTGCACCATTTATCGTGCAAGGGCCTTGAGCCACTCAGCGATCCATGCTTTGCGGTGGGCCTGGACCGTTGCGCCGTCGATCAGCAGCATAGGGTCTGGGCGGTAGCATTTGGCAAACGCATCGGGCAATCCGTGGGATGTTTGGACTACCGGGTAGGTCCAGTTGGTGGTGGGGATGATGTCGGCAAACGGTTTGGAGACAATAAAATCGAGGAATGCCTGTGCCAGTTTGGGATGTCGGGAAGATTGCAGCATGGCCGCGACTTCAATCTGCCCGTAATGTCCTGCGGGAAATCGGGCCGCTGCGTACTGAAATTTATGTTCGGCAATCATGTGGTATGCCGGGGATGTGGTGTAGGAGAGTACCATATCGGCTTCGCCTTTGAGAAACAGAGCATAGGCTTCCGACCAGCCTTTGGTGACGGTGAGGATGTGGGGGGCGAGGCGCTTCCAGAAATCGAATGCCTTGTCGCCAAAGCGTGCCTTGATCCAGAGGAGCAGCCCCAGCCCCGGCGTGGAGGATCTGGGGTCTTCGATTACGATTTTGAATGTGGCCGGCAGGGCGGCCAGTTCCGACAGCGATGCGGGGACAGTGGCGGTCTTGTTGCGGTCGTACACAAAAGCAAAATAACTGTAGTCGTACGGTACAAACGTAGTGTCATGCCACGGGACCGGAAGGGTGAGGCCGGATGTATCGGTGCTGCTGTGGGCAAACAGTCCGGTGGCTTTGGCCATATCGGCCGTGGCAGTGTCGAGCCCCAGAAGTATGTCGGCATGGGTTTGGTTTCCTTCGAGCTGTATGGCACGCAGGGAGCCGATGGCGCTGGAGAACGGGACGAATTTCACCGTGCAATGGTGGGTGCGCTCAAATGTAGCTTTGACCTTGGGGCCCGGTCCCCAGTCGGCGGCAAAGGAGTCGTAAGTATAGACGGTGAGGGTGGGTGTGTCGGCAGCCATCATGGCCGTGGCAGCTGCGAGTACAAGCACAAATATGCGCCGAAAAATGTGGGGGTTCATGCTGGGTTCCTTGTCATGGTATCTGTGTGATTCATGGCCGGGGAGAGCAGGGAAAACCGTCGCAGGATTGCCGTGAAGTGTCTCTTCCTTACGCCAGAATTGTCTGGTTCAAGTTCAACGGGTAGGCCCTGTGCCTTCTCAGTTGCCGCATCGGCAACACCCCGAGAGATTGAACCGACAGCATAACCGATTTTGGATAAAAGTTTTCTTGAAAGATGTTGCAGGGAAAGAGACAAGATAAAAACGCAGCACACCCCGCAGATGATCTGGGGTGTATGCACAGAGACTAAGGCTTGATGTAGACGTAGCCATCCTCTTCGAGGTCGATAATGCGCGCCGCACCGGACGGAACCACGACAACGCCATCAATGAGATCCGGAGCTTGGCCTGTTTCGCGGATGATCTTCTGAATCGTGTTATTGCAGGCGCTGAAGCGGATATAATCCTCTGCTGCCATGGCTTGAACGGTTGCGGAGTTGGGTTTGCCGTTCATCAGCAGGCTTAAACCCGGTCCATAGGCGACCACTTCAATTTTGACGTGGTCTTCGCCGTAGCTTTTGACCAGATTGGTCACATTTTTGAGGACAATCTTTTGTGTCTTGGCACCTTTGCTGTCAACATGGATCACAATTTTGTGTGTCCGTTGATAGTGGTGACCTGGGAAGAAAGAACCAAAAGTTCCCGCCGCCAGTATTGAGCTGCCCATAAAAAGCGCCAACATGAGCACTTTGAAATGCCGTACCATCTGTACTCCTTTGGATTGGGTGGTGTGCCCAAAAAAACTGAGCACCCGGCGCAGTGTAGCAACAAACAGTCAGGAAAAAGTCAAATATACCCCGTCCCCACACTGCCTGACCACCCCAGGGCACCTCTAAGATTGGGCAGAGTCCTGAAGTTCCTGAAGCTCCTCATTCAGTTTGCGCATCTTCTCCTCCGCTTCGGCAAGGGCCTGGCGGTTTTGGGCGACGACGGCTTCGGGGGCGTTGGCGACGAATTTTTTGTTGCGGAGCATGCCGTTGAATTTGGCGATTTCCCGTTCGAGTTTGTTTTTTTGCTGCTCAAGTTTTGCGACAATACTGCCGGTGTCGATGTCGTCGGTAGAAATGAAGCTTTGCAGGTTGTCGCTGACATCGGTGACGGCATGCTCGGGCTTGGTGTCAACGAAATGAATCGTATCGGTCTTGGCCAGTTTTTCGATCAAGGCTTTGAGCATGGCCTGATCGATCGGGCGGTCCATTTTGATATAGGCTTTTTCGATCCGCTGGTTGGCTTTGTCCACCAGCGTTTTGCAGCGCCGGACGGAAACAATGGCTTCAATTGCCAGCGCAAAATCTCCCATGATGCCTTCGTCAACCTCGCCGGCAACCGGGTAGGGCATCACCATGATGGATGTGCTCTTGGTCAGATCGGTACCGCTGAGGCGCTGGTAGAGATTTTCGCTGATAAACGGCATGATGGGATGGAGCAGCTTCATGGATGCCTTGAAGATGCTGCCCAGCTCCGGGATGCTCGCGCGGCTGGCCTTGCTCAGCTCGATACCCCAGTCGCAAAACTCCCCCCAGAGGAAGCGATAGAGGGTGGTGGCTGCGTCGTTGAGGCGGTACGCGTCGAGGTGGCTGCGTGTTTCCCGAACCGCGACATTAAATCGACTCAGGATGTAGCGTCCCAACGGAGTCCGGATGGTGTCGGGATCGAGATCGTCAAAGCGGTCATGGTTGAGCAGAAGGTAATTGGCAGCATTAAAAAGCTTGTTGGTGAAGTTGCGGCCCTGTTCGAGTTTTTCTTCGCTGAGTTTGATGTCGCGCCCCTGAACTGCCAGTACCGCCAATGTAAACCGGAGCGCATCGGCAGAATATTTTTCGATCATAATGAGCGGATCGATGACGTTGCCCTTGGATTTGGACATTTTATTGCCTTGTTCATCTTTGACCAGGGCATGCAGGTAAATATCGGGAAAGGGGAGTTCGCCGGTAAGCTTTTCGCCCATCATTAGCATCCGTGCTACCCAGAAAAAGAGAATATCAAATCCGGTGACCATGAGGGAATTGGGGTAAAAATCGGCCAAATCCTCTTCATGCCATTTTTCCCCTTTGAGTGCGTTGCCGTTACCCCAGCCCAATGTTGAAAAAGGCCAGAGGCCGGAACTGAACCATGTATCCAGTACATCGGGATCCTGATGGATATCACGGCTGCCACAGTGCGCGCATACGGTCGGTGTCTCCCCCTCAAATGCAAAATGCCGGCCGCAGGCATCACAATGCATGACCGGAATCTGGTGTCCCCACCAGAGCTGGCGGGAGATGCACCAGTCGCGCAGCTCACCCATCCAGGCATTGTAACTGTTGATCCAGTGTTTGGGAAAAAAGTGCGCTTCGCCGGCGTTGACCCGTTCGATTGCGCCGGCGGCAAATTCTTTTTTGACAAACCACTGTTTGGAAATATAGGGTTCCACTACGTTCTTGCAGCGGTAGCAGTGTCCGACTTGATGGGCATGGTCTTCGATTGTGACAATGTTGCCTGCATCCTGGAGTGCCGCCACCAGTCCCGCGCGTGCTTCGAGGCGCTCCTGGCCTGCAAAAGGCCCACAGTGGTGATTGAGGATGCCGTTTTCGTCGAACACGGTGATAAATTCAAGGTTGTGCCGTTTGCCGACTTCGTAGTCGTTGGGGTCGTGTGCCGGCGTGACCTTGACGCATCCGGTACCAAAATCCATATCCACATGTTCGTCGGCAATGATGGCAATCTCCCGGCCGATCAGGGGCAGGGTGACCGTGCGGCCGATGAGATGACGGTAGCGCGTATCGTCGGGGTGGACCATGACCGCCGTATCGCCAAAATATGTTTCGGGCCGGGTGGTGGCCACCACCACATCGCCGCTGACGTCGGTCAGGGGATAGCGGATGTGGTAGAGGTGTCCCTGATGGTCTTCGTATTCCACTTCGATATCGCTCAATGCCCCGTCATGGGTGCACCAGTTGATCATATAATTGTCCTGAACAATATAACCCGCATCGTACATGGTTTTGAATGCTTTTTTGACCGCATTGGCCAGGCCGTCGTCCATGGTGAAGCGCTCACGGCTCCATGCCGGTGAAACTCCGAGGCGGCGCAGTTGCGACATAATGGTCCCTCCTGATACCTTTTTCTGCTCCCAGGCACGCGCCAAAAAGGCTTCGCGGCCGATCGCTTCTTTGGTGGTGCCTTCGGAAAGGAGCTGTTTTTCGACCACATTCTGGGTGGCGATACCGGCGTGGTCGGTGCCGGGCTGCCAGAGGGTTTTGTAGCCGTCCATGCGCTTGTACCGCACCAAAATGTCCTGAATGGTAAACGTCAGTCCGTGTCCGATATGCAAACTGCCGGTCACATTTGGCGGCGGCATCGAGATGCAAAAGGTTTTTTCTCCCTTTTGGATGGTCTGGTTGCCGTCGATTTCAAAGTAGCCACGCTCCTCCCAAATCCGATAATAATCGCCTTCGATTGCATGGGGGTCGTAAACATTTTTTTGGGTATCGCTCATGATCGCCTCTTTGGGCATCCGAAGCGGGGTGCTCTGCCGGATGCAAAATATATGAGCCGCGATTATATCCAAAATGGGCTAAACACCAAGGATAAATCCCTATGTCGCAGAAGAGCGTCCACCAACATGGTGCCCGCCTAAAGTACCAAAAGATACTTGAGGGCACCTCTAATCACAATTACCTTGCGTTTTAGAGGTGCCCTTTAGTCCCTTTTTTGTACAATAACGCATCTTCTTCAAGGACTTGACTCCCATGCACAACAACACCATTGACGATCTCGAAACTGCCTTGGCCAGTCATAAGCTCAGCAAACTGGACTATGCCCACATTTTGGAGATACTCAAACGCGAGCCCACGTTGGTGGAGCTGGGGATTTTTTCGGCCATGTGGTCGGAGCATTGTTCGTACAAATCTTCCCGCATCTATCTGAGCGGTTTTCCCACCGAGGCGCCGTGGGTAATCCAGGGGCCGGGGGAGAATGCCGGCGTGATTGATATTGGCGGTGGGATGGCGGCCGTGTTCAAGATGGAGAGCCACAATCACCCCAGCTACATCGAACCCTTTCAGGGGGCTGCGACAGGAGTCGGAGGCATCCTGCGGGATGTGTTTACCATGGGGGCCCGCCCGGTGGCCAACCTCAATGCCCTCCGGTTTGGCGATATAGACGGCAGCGGCGACACCGCCACATACCAGCGTCACCTTGTTCGGGGGGTGGTCGAAGGGATCGGGAGCTACGGCAACTGCATGGGGGTACCTACCATCGGTGGTGAAATGAGCTTCGATGCCAGCTACAACGGCAACATATTGGTCAACGCCTTTGCATTGGGACTGGTGCGCCAGGAGGATATTTTTCTGGGCATTGCCGAAGGGGTCGGTAATTCCGTAATGTATGTCGGTTCCAAAACCGGGCGCGATGGACTGGGGGGCGCAGTGATGAGTTCGGACAGTTTCACCGAGGCATCCAAAAGCCTCCGCCCCACTGTGCAGGTCGGCGATCCGTTCACCGAAAAGCTTTTGCTCGAAGCCTGCCTGGAAATGTTTGCCACCCAAAAAGAAAACATAGTGGGGATTCAGGATATGGGCGCGGCCGGACTGACCAGTTCTGCCTTTGAGATGGCCGGCAAGAGCGGGGCAGGGATGGTCATGCATCTGGACAAAGTTCCAGCCCGCGAATCCGGCATGACCCCCTATGATTTCATGCTTTCCGAGTCGCAGGAACGGATGCTGGTTTGCGTCAAAAAAGGGCACGAACAGGCGGTCATTGATATTTTTGAAAAATGGGATCTCGACGTGGCCACAATCGGTGCCGTGACCGATACGGGCAATATGGAGCTGTTTTGGCACGGCGAAAAGGTGGCCGATATGCCTATTGCACCGGTGAGCGAAGAGGCACCCGTTCTCGAACGTCCCACGCAGCGCCCGGCTTACCTTGACACCCTCAAAGACACGGGATTGGCATCCTTTCAGGCAGTGAGCAATCAGGAGGCGTTTGAGCGCCTGATCGCTTCTCTCGAAGTGGTGGACAAAGGATGGGTATATGAACAGTATGATTCGATGGTACAGACCAACACGGCCAAACATCCCGGATCGCTCGATGCCAGTGTCATTCGGATCAAAGAGACCGGCGGCGCGCTGGCGATGAGCTCGGATTGCAATCCGCGGTATTGTTATGTCGATCCCCGCAAAGGGGCAGCTCTGGCTGTCATGGAGGCGGGGCGCAATGTCGCCATGAGCGGCGCCCGGCCGCTGGCGATCACCGACTGCCTCAACTTTGGCAATCCCGAAAACCCCGAAGTGATGTGGCAGTTTGCCGAAGCGTGCGCGGGGATCAAAGAAGCGTGCCAGGCGCTCAAGACCCCGGTCGTCAGCGGCAATGTCTCCCTCTACAACGAAACCAACGGCGAGAGCGTATATCCCACCCCGACCATTGCCACAGTCGGGGTCAATCCCCATGCCGGCCGCGTGCTGCCGAGTGCATTGCAGTCCGAAGGCAATACCGTACTGCTGATCGGAGAAACGCACGGCGTGTTTGGGGGCTCGCTTTATCTCAAGGAGCTGTTCGGCGCAACGGCCGGGACACTGGAAGATGTCGCGTATGCGCAGGAACTCCGCCTTTGGCAACTGGTTATCGATGCCAATGCCGAAGGGCTGCTTGCTGCGGCCAAAGATGTCAATGTCGGCGGGATTGCCATCGCACTGGCCAAAATGGCTGCTGTCGGAAACCAGGGCATTACAGCAACGATTATGGTGGATGATCCCCGCTGGATCTTTGACGAAACACAAAGCCGTGCTTTGCTGGAGGTGTGTCCGGAACATGCCGATACGGTCGTCCGCCGGGCGCAGGCGGTGGGGCTTCAGGTGGAACCCATCGGTACGATCGGAGGCGATGCAGTACTGATCAACGGCATCGGCTTGCCGCTTGATCGGCTTCGAAGCATCTATTTCGGACGCTTCGCTGCGGTGATCGAACAGGACCTTTGATGCACTGATCTTCTGTGCGTGCCGGATCAAAACATGCAAGGATCCAAGACGCGACGAGGCACCGGCCGAAGTGACCGTGACGGCGAAGCATCCGTTACGCTTCAGTATCGTTTTATGCAATTATCTGTACACTGTGTATGGCCATTTATCATTGCACCGACAGGAGCGCTTGTGTTTAGCAAAAACGGCATTCCCCTATATCATCAGCTCAAAGAATACCTCCTCAAAACCATTGAAACCGAATATACAGCAGGCGATCGCCTCCCTTCCGAGGCGGAGATCGAGCGCCAGTACGGCGTGAGTCGCATTACCGTCCGCAAGGCCTTTGAAGAACTGGCGCGTGAAGGGATTGTCACCAAAAAGCAGGGAAAAGGGACCTTTGTGATGGACCAGAAGGTGCTCTACGATGCCAATATTATCGGTTCGCTGACCGAACGCCTCTCCCGGGAGGGGCGGCATCTTGCGACCCGGTCGATCGAGTATATTTTGCTGACCGATGAGCACCATGTCAAATCCATGCTTGGGTGCGGCCGGCTCCTGCTGATCAAGCGCTTTCGCGAACTGGACGGGACGCCGTTTGCCATCATGCACAATTACATCTGTGCCGACCGGGTGCCGGAGATAGAGACCCGTTTCACCATCGAATCACTGTATACCTTTTATCGGGAAACCTACGGCATTGTTTTTGCCCGGGCCGAGGAGACCGTCGAGGCACGCGCCGCCACACGGGA
>CAZRUT010000031.1:0-8584 GCA_964603215.1 uncultured Nitratifractor sp. | reverse complement strand
CGGTGCCCTCGGAATTCCAATATACCGCCGTAACCGCCGGGTCCAGGATTGCCGAGGCTTGAGCCGTCGGCGTAGAGGGTGATTTTTTTTCGGGGTGTGTTCACAAGCGGTTCCTTTGCACTGGTTGTGTCATTATAGCAAAAACGGCTCTATTTCAAGGTCAAAACAGACGATCAATAGGATATAATACATCCATGATAGATAACGGATCAATTGACACGCTCAAAGCCACCATTGATATTGTGGACGTAATCAGCAACTACGTCGAACTCAAAAAGGCGGGGGCAAGTTTTAAAGCAAACTGCCCGTTTCACGGTGAAAAAACACCAAGTTTTGTCGTCAGCCCCGCCAAGCAGTTTTACCACTGTTTTGGATGTGGCGTAAGCGGTGATGCAATCGCGTTTGTCATGGAGATCGAGAAACTGACGTACCCCGAAGCAATCGAAAAATTGGCATCGATGTACAATATTTCACTACAATATACCCATGGCAGCAGTGATTATCGCGATGCCAGACGGGCACTGGAGATTGTCCAGAAATGGTACCGGTCCAACCTGACCCAAAACCCGACAGCCATGCAGTACCTGCACGACCGGGGGATTGCCGCCAGCTCTATTGAAGCTTTTGGTGTGGGCTTTGCACCGGAAGGGGGCGCCGTGATGGGCTTTCTCAAAACCCAGGCGATTCCGATGCCCCAATCGGAAGAAGCCGGCATTATAGCGGTCGGTGAGCGGGGGGAGTATTATGCCCGCCTGACGCAGCGGATCACGTTTCCGATCTATGCTTCGGCCGGCGGTCTGGTCGGATTTGGGGGGCGGACGATCACCCAACACCCGGCCAAATACATTAACTCCCCTCAAACCAAACTGTTTAACAAGTCCCGCCTTCTCTACGGATATCACCGTGCCAAAGAGTCGATTTACAAGAAAAAAGAACTGATTGTCTGCGAAGGGTATCTCGATGTGATTATGTTTCATCAGGCAGGATTTACTACAGCTGTGGCAACGCTGGGAACGGCCTTGACCGAAGCCCATGTTCCGCTGCTCCACAAAGGGGAACCACGCGTGATTCTTGCCTATGACGGCGACAAAGCCGGAGTATCCGCCGCACTCAAGGCAGCCCGACTCCTCTCGGCACATCGGTTTGACGGGGGGGTTGTGCTGTTTCCCAATGGGCAGGATCCGGCCGATTTGATTGCGGCGGGAGCAATAGCCAGAGTGGATCAATTGTTACGGGATGCCAAGCCGCTGATTCCGTTTGTCCTCGAGCAGATTGTCGGCATGTATGATACGACCAATCCGATTCAAAAAGAGAATGCATTTGGGGAAATGCGCGCATACCTTGCCACCCTCAGCCCCCTGATGCAGGAAACATATATCCCCATGGCTGCAACGACCCTGGGGGTTTCTCCTGGACTGTTTCGCTCCGATCAAGGCCATCGCAAGATACGGCAGGAATTAGAGCAGGTCGCTGCGCACGAGGACCCCGAATGGCAGAGCATCCTCCGCACCCTCATCGAGGCGCCACGTTTGGTCGATGAGGTTATGGATGTCATCAGTCTTGATATGGTGGGGGGTTACCGGGAGACAATGGAGGCACTGACGCGCAATGACATGGAGCATCCCGCAGTATTACGGCTCAGCATGAACGAGCGGATTCCGATGCTCAGCGAAGCAGAGTTGCGTATGGCCCTGCTGAAACAGCTGGAGCGTTACTATCGCCAACATCTTCAGAGTATATTACATGATCCCAATATTTCCTACCAGAAAAAAGCCTACTTCCGAAACAAAATCCAAAAAGAGATCATCCCAAAACTAAAACAAGGAGAACTGATTCCCTATGCGCGCGATTTCACTCTTTAGCGGCGGACTCGACAGTATGCTTGCCGTCAAGCTGATGACCGAACAGGCCATTGACGTCACGGCACTGTATGTCAAAACTGGATTCGGAAGTACGCACGATATTGCCGACACATTGGCCAAGCGGGCCAAAATGGCCGGGGCGGATTTCGAAATGGTCGATGTGCGCGAAGCGTACATTCAGGATATTTTGTTCGATCCGGTCTATGGGTACGGCAAAAACTTCAACCCGTGCATCGACTGCCACGGCTATATGTTCAAAATCGCCCGGGCGATGATGGAGCAGTGGGATGCATCGTTTTTGGTAACCGGTGAAGTCGTCGGACAGCGCCCCATGAGCCAACGATCCGATGCCCTCAAACAGGTCAGTAAATTGGCCGGAGACAATCGAGACAGATTGATCCTGCGCCCCCTCTGTGCCAAGCTGCTTGAGCCGACCCGGCCGGAGACAGAGGGATGGGTCGATCGCGACCGTCTTCTGGATATTTCCGGACGTGCCCGCACCCGCCAGCTCTCCATGGCAGCGGCATATGGATGGGACGACTACGAGCGTCCGGGAGGAGGATGCCTGCTGACCGATCCGGCCTTCAGCGCAAAACTCCGTGAGTTTGTCGCACACGATACGCTGGAGGTGTCGGATATAGATTTATTGAAGTTTGGCCGCCATTTTCGCCTTCCCGATGGAGCCAAACTGATTGTCGGCCGCCATCAGGAAGACAACGCAGCACTGAAGCGGATTGAACATGCCGGCTATCATCCCGTCCACCTTCCGGTTTCCGGTCCCTTTTCACTCCTTCAGAGCACGGCGACTCCGGAAGAAACAACATTGGCCTTGCGCATTGCCCTGACGTACGGACAAAGTGATGCCAGTCACACATACGATGTTGTTTATGGGGATACGGCCCATCGCGTTCAGCCGTTTGCGACCAAGACCGAAGCGCAACGCTTTTTCTACAATGCGCCCACGACGCAAAACAAGGAGCACGCATGAGTACCGGATGGGGATGCCAACATATGACAAAGCATGGAAGGATCACCGAATGGTGCCGCCTTTTGGAGCGCGAATGCAGTCCGGGACAGCGCGGCTGTGTACTGTATGGGGCGTTTTTGTTTTCGGATCCCGCCAGTCCGTCGAACAAAGCCTATAAGCAGCGCAAAGCCAAAGAACGCGCCGATCACCCGCTCGACAAAAAGTAATCGGTATGCGAACCCACCGCATCCATGCCGTATAGGGGTGCCCTTTGGATTATCTCCCCCCAAAGTAATGTGATTAAAAAATAGACAATCATGGTATTCATGACCAGAATATGCCTAAAAAATAAACAATTCGGTCAGTAAAATCTTGATATAGATCAAGAGAGATATATCATGAGTTAATATAAAATGTATTACAATTTATTATCTTGGTAAAAGGAGAGAAGATGACGTTCAAAAGCTCAATTGAGTTGTTGGCATTTCACAATGTGGCCTATACGATCTATGCAATCATGATCCTGTCTATCATTGCCTGGTTTGCCTACAACCTTACGCGCAGCGACAAGGCGAAATCCGTAGTAAGAATCCCGTTCTACACATACATCGGATTTTTGGTAGTAATGGGGGTAGGACATCATATATTTACCTACAATACCATCCCATGGGTATCGGAAGATATCACAAGGCATGACATTAAGCCTGACAAAATAGTCAAGTTTGAGATCGAGAAGCATGCGTGGGTCGGATTGCCCAAAAAGGTAACGGTCCAGTGCGGCCAAAAAGTGCTTTTTGATGTGCGCAGCCGTGATTTGGTTTATGGCTTTGGTCTGTTCCGACAAGACGGCTCGCTGGTCACCCAGATGCAAGTCAACCCCGGTACCGATATCAACGGTATATTGGATACCAATGACTTGTTGTGGACATTCAATCATAATGGCGTATTCAATCTGACTTCAACCGAGTACTCCGGTCCCGAGGAATATTCAGAAGACGGAAAGGATATCATGATGGTCAAAAACTGGCTTACAGTGACAGGATGCAAAGAAGGAGGTGCTAAATGAGTATCATGAAAAACCTGATTCACGGTACGGATTTCGATGCGGACAGCCTGAATGCCTTGCAAAAGGTAACGCTCAGAGCCGTGGTGATGAGTTTTCTGTTTTTTGGGCTGGTAGCCATTGAAGGAATGATTATGCGGTTGGTGGTCACCGGACCGGCCAATCCGTTGCCGGAAATGTTTTCACATCCGGGCCACTATTTTTCAATCATGACCGTACACCCCATCGTGGGCATTTTTGGTTCGACCTATCAGCTGGTGTTTGCAGCGTTTATGTTTTTGGTTCCCTTTTTGACCAAAAAACCTTTATACAGCATCAAGCTTGCCAATGCCGTCTGGTTGTTGATCACCATCGGAACAGCCTTGGCATGGATTGCAGCATTCATTTGGCAGTATGCGCCGCTTTATACACTCTATTGGCCATTACCTGCGGATACAGAGCAGTTTTCAGTGGTTGGCGGTATTGTGTTCATCGTCGGTGTCGCATTGATTATGGTGGGGACCCTTGGGTTTATCTACAATATCTATGCAACGATTTTCCAAAGGGTCGGCGTACACAAGAACAAAACCACCAAAGAGTTGCTGATTTCCGGATTTGGTATTGACGGGATGTTGAACCTCTGGCACAAACTGACTGGCAAGCCCCCCTATTCCAAAGATCCGGCATTGGCACTACCGGTGGTTGCAATCTTTCGGGGTACGGTAGATACGTTCCTGGATGCATTGGTGATTCTGGGTGCTGGTGTGCTGGTGCTGGTGTACCTGATTTTTGATGCCAGTGGTCACGCACTCAGCGTGCAGGCGATCGATGCCCTGCTCTACAAAAACTATTTCTGGTGGGGGCTGGATCTTGTGGCCGACGGACTGGTGCTGATTTATGTAGCCGGCTCGTGGTATTTGCTGGCAACCTTGATTACCGGGCAAAAGCTCTTCATGGAAAATGTGGCCCGTGCGGCCTTGATGCTGGAACTGCTGGTCTCCTGGATGGTATGGTCGCACCACTTGTTGGCCGATCAGGGACAGCCGGAAATGATGAAGCTGATTTCGGGTGAAATGGTGACCGCATTTGAATTATTGACGCAGGGGCTGGCACTCTTTATTACGCTCGTAACCCTCTGGAAAGCACGGCCCCTGAAGATGACGCCGGCATTGGCCTATTTGCTGGGAGGTTTGGCAGGCTTTGGATTGGCTGTACCGGCTGCCATCATTCAGGCTGATATGGGCATGAACAGAATCCTGCACAACACCCAGTGGATTATTGGGGCCCATGTGCATATTGCGCTGATTGTGGGGCTCTATATGACACTGTACAGTGCCGTCTACGTATTGTGGCCCATCGTGACCAACAATACTACCTTGTTTAGCAAAAAAATGACGTGGGCACACTACTGGCTTTATCTGATTGGTGGAATTGCCATGGGTGCTTTCATGGGCATGGCTGGACTGGACGGCATGCTGAGACGGCATTTGTACGTCCATGGCGAATTCAATACCTGGATGATCCTCGCAGCAATCGGGGGGGGTATGGTGCTCCTGGCATGGATCATCTTCCTGCTCAATATCGTTCTTTCTGTTGGCATCAAAGGACTGATTGGTATCTTTATGCCGGCCAAAGACCCTACCGCATCATTTGGCATTGAGCCTGAAGCAGCAGCCGAAGAGCAATAGGGATAAAATGCCCGAGCATGCGGGATTGAATGATTCGCAATGCATCATTGTGCGATACGCCGCAAATCATCAGTTCCCCCTCTTTGTGGGGGAACCGAATTGGGCATGACACACACGGCATCTTTGTTTCATTGTATTTTTCAAAGTAAAATGCGCTGACAGAGAGATGACAAGGAGATAACGTGATCCATTTAGCGCGTGTTGCCGAAGAAATTCGTACAGTCGGCCTGTATGATCTTGTTTTGCAGGATGCCCAGAAAATTGCCGGCAAGCAAAGGCCCGCGCAGGATGACATGCTCCACATCCTCCGGGAACACCCCGAGATACTCGACGCCTACAAAATGACCAACATTGAATATAATCTGAGCAATATCCATCTGAAAGACATTGATCTTGATTCATTAAATGAAGCGTGTCGCGGAGAGGCTGAAGAGATCAACAGGGCATTGGCCCATCTGCGAAATATTGAGAAATACACACTTCCGTTTGAACAAAGTTCTACACTGGTCATCATCTTTTCTATCGAGTTTTTTGTCCTCTTTTCGGTACAGTATTTTATCGTACTGCTTGATCTCAAGGCATGGCAATGGTGGATTTACGGTGTGTTTGCTTCTTCCATTGCCGTCGCATGGTGGTATGCCAAAAAAGAGCAGAAAAAATATGCCGCAAACAGTAAAATATATGAAAGAAAGTATATCGCCACATTAGAGAAAATCGCAAAATTAGAGGATAGAGGATGCATCAAAAAGTCAGACCTGACAATCAAAGAGTGTGAAGAGCATGTCTGATCCTGTAAACATAAGCTATCGTTGGGATCGGGACAATATTGAGCGGCTCTTTCGTGTCTCCTACCGCTATCTTTTTGAACATTCATCCAGACGCTACATCGGCTGGCTGTTTATTGCCCTGTCGCAGTTTGGTGTGGTGGCCGCGTTCAAGCAGAGAGCTTTTGGGCTGTTGATCTTCTCCACAGTCATGTTGATCTACTGGTATTACGGCAAGCGCGTTATTGCCAAAAGACGTATGGTGCGGGCTTTTGAGCGTGCACCGTTCCAGGACAAAGAGATCCGGATTAGTGCTTCGGAAAGCGGGCTGGATATCACAGCATCCGAAACGCCGGTACATTGGAATTGGGACGCGATCGATGCAGTCATATCGGCGGGGGACGATATTTTACTCCAAAAGTCTCCGCATTTCTATTACATCCCGGCCGGCGGCTTTACCGATATTGAAGCAAAGAGCCGTTTCAAGGCATTGGCGAAAAGACACGGGAAGTTGTCGTCATGATTGATTATCTTTATGCCGGCATTGTGGTGGTGTTCGTGATGGCATTGTTGGTGGTAGGATTTGTAATGGACGGTGAAGATACAGAGGAGGATTGATTGCATGGATGATGGTGGAGCATAACGGGATCGAACCGATGACCTCTTCGCTGCCAGCGAAGCGCTCTCCCAGCTGAGCTAATGCCCCATCATAAATGAAAACCAAAAACACTTCCAAACATTTGTGAAAATGAGCGGGAAAAGTACGTGGTGACCCCTAGGAGACTCGAACTCCTGTAACCAGGATGAAAACCTGGGATCCTAACCACTAGACGAAGGGGCCACATATTTTCGTTTTTGGTGAGCGCAATTATATAGATCAAATGCTTAGAAAAGTATTAAGGGCACCCCTAATGATCAGCCAATTGCCTACGATAGCGTCCTTTTTGGTGCATTTAAACAAATTGATAGGTTTTCGAGATACAATCAAAGAAACAAAACAGGAGTTTACCGTCCCAATGGATAAATATGTTGGAGCGCACGTAAGTGCCGCCGGCGGTGTACAAAACGCACCGCTCAATGCGATCAAGATCGGAGCCAAAGCATTCGCACTCTTCACCAAAAACCAAAAACAATGGAAGGCCAAGCCGCTGGATCCGGCCACCATCGAAGCATTCCGGGCCAATGTTGCACGCAGCGGCATCCTCCCCAAACATATTCTTCCCCACGACAGCTATCTCATCAACCTTGGCAGTCCCGATATGCAAAAGCTGGAACAATCGCGTGCAGCGTTTGTTGATGAATTGAACCGCTGTGAACAGTTGGGGCTTGAAATGCTGAATTTCCATCCCGGAAGCCATTTGAGCAAAATTTCCAAGCGGGTGCCGGATTATGACGCGCAGCTTCATGATGCAGAATACCGTTGCCTGGACCGCATTGCTGCATCCATGAATCATGCCATTGCAGCCACCGAAGATTCGGCCGTCAAACTGGTCATCGAAAACACAGCTGGCCAGGGGACAAATCTGGGATACCGGTTTGAACATTTGGGGTATTTGATTGAGCGCATTACCGATAAGCAGCGGGTAGGCGTATGCCTCGACACGTGCCACACGTTTACCGCCGGATATGATCTGCGTACGCCTGATGCCTATGCCAGCACCATGGCAGAGTTTGACCGGATTGTCGGATTTGAGTACCTGAGCGGGATGCATCTCAACGACAGCAAACCCCCTTTGGGGTCGCGCGTGGACCGGCACCAGTCTCTGGGCAGAGGGGAGCTGGGCTGGGAAGCATTTCGGCTGATCATGAACGATCCGCGCATGGATGATATGCCGCTCATTCTGGAGACAATCGACCCCGAACTCTGGCCGCAGGAGATCGAGGAGCTTTACGCGCTGATCGCGCCATAATCAATACATTCAAGGAGGCATCATGCTACATTACCGGTTTAACAATTTTTACGAGTCGCTTCAGTTTCATGGAAAAAAACGCCGCAAAAAAGTGGCCGTTTTTGAGGGGGACAATGCCATCACATACGGTCAACTTCTGGAGCGCGCCGATGCCTTTGCCGGATACCTGAAAACGGTGGGAATCGCTCCGGATGAGCGGGTGGCTCTATTCATGCAGAATAGCTGGGAATTTGTGGTGGCCGTCATGGCCATATCCAAAGTCGGAGCTGTGATCGTCCCGATCAATAATTTTCTCAGGGAAGAAGAGCTGAACTACATCCTTGGAGACAGCGGTGCGGTGCTGCTGATTGG
>CAZRUT010000030.1:7216-8621 GCA_964603215.1 uncultured Nitratifractor sp. | reverse complement strand
CCATGCCAAACCCTACATCATGAGCGCTCCGTATCCGGCCCTGCGCACTGCGATGGGAGCTTTTTATTTTTTTTATTTTGTACAGATTGGCATGTACATTATCTTTCTTCCCAAACTCCTGACCCAACACGGATTCAGCGCGACGCAGGTAGGGATCATTTATGGTGCAGCGCCCATGATGCGGTTCATCTTTCCTTTTGTTTTCCGCCGGTTTTTTGCCCTCGATGATCGTGTCTTCCTGGTCGCACTTTTTGGGATGTTCGGTGTATCCGTTTTGTTTGGGATTTCGGTCGATTCATTTGGACCCTATCTGGCCATGAACTTGATGTATGGAGCTACAATGGGGGCCGTGCTCCCCTATGTCGATACTGTTGCTCTGCAGGTGGTGTCGCGAGAACATTACGGCAAAGTGCGCCTCTGGGGCTCGATCGGATTTATCTTGATTGCCTTGTGGCTGGGGCAGGCCCTCGGAAGCCTGGAAGAAGCCTTGGCTTCGCTTGCTATTGCATCACTATTGACGGCGCTGGCTGGAACACAAATCATCCGCTTTGATCCCCATCGACATATTCCGGTTGATCGCGACGCGGAACGTGCCTTTTCTCTTACAAAATATTGGGCGTTTTGGGTGGGGGCTTTTTTGCTGCAGGTGAGCTTCGGCGGCTTCTATAATTTTTTTACGATTTATGAATCCTCATATGGGTTTTCGCAAGCCACCATCAGCTATCTGTGGAGTTTTGGCGTTTTGATCGAAGTTGCTATGCTCTATTTTCAGGGCCCCTTTCTGCGTCGTAACGTGCTCGGTGTGGTTCAGTTTGCCACATTTAGTGCTGTGATCCGCTGGGGGCTGCTGTGGCTCTGGCCCGATGTTCTGATTGTCTCTTTTGTCTCCCAGGCGTTGCATGCGTTTAGTTTCGCTTTATACTACACGGCCACCATTGCGTATGTGTACCAACTCTATACCCAAAAGAAACTTGCGCAACAATTTTACCTCGGAATCACCTTTGGACTGGGAGGATCAATCGGAGCAATACTGAGCGGATGGATATATGACTGGAAACATTCATGGCTTTTTTTGTTCAGCACATTGGTGGCGTTGGGTGCACTGGGAATGATGGAGCTTCATGCCGTGCGACGGAGAAGAAACGATGCAATGGGATGAAGCGGTTCTGTTTGCCGGAGGACGCAGTTCGCGGATGGGGCGCGACAAGGCTCTGCTCCCTTTTGGGGGCTATGCGACACTGGCCGAGTATCAGTATCGGCGGCTCCGTAAGTGGTTCCGGCGCGTATCACTGAGCGCCAAAACGGACAAATTCTCCTTTGATGCGCCGCTGGTTGTTGACCGCTACCCCGACCACTCACCTATCGTAGCGCTGGCTTCGGTGCTGGAAAATCTTCAGTCCGACTG
>CAZRUT010000030.1:0-7206 GCA_964603215.1 uncultured Nitratifractor sp. | reverse complement strand
TCCGACTGGGTCTTTGTGCTCAGCGTGGATATGCCACATGTCGACCGGCCACTGATCACTCGGCTGTACGATGCCCTCACAACACACCCGGGGGTGCGCGCCGTAGTCTCCGCATCACCCAGAGGTCGGGAGCCGCTCTGTGCACTGTACCACCGTGAACTCCTCCCGGTAGCACAGGCACAGCTGTATCGGGGCGAACACCGCATGCGCACCCTGATTGCTTCTGTGCCTTCTGCCGAAATACTGTGCACCCGCGATACGGTGTTTGCCAACCTCAATACGCCCGACGATTACGCAAGACACAATCCGTAATGCCCCGGTCTACCGTCTTCGACGATAACTCAATGCTTCGAGCAGATCGCTTTTTTCAATCCGATCGTGTCCGGAAAGATCGGCAATAGTTCGGGCAACCTTTTTGATGCTGGCAATGCTTCGGTGCGTCAGGGCAAACGTTCCGATCGCCTGATCCAAAATCTTCGCGGCACCGGTTTCCAGCAGGCAATATGTCTCAATCTCCTCTTCGGTTAATTTTCCATTGAGGTTCTTTTGTCGGCGCTCTTTTTGTCGGCGGAAAGCTTGAATGACCTGCATATGCATCTCAGCTGAGTTCCTGTCAGCACGGTCTTCGCTGCTGACTTCCTGCATGACAACAAACAGATCAAGCCGATCGAGGAAGGGATCGGAGAGTTTGTTGCGGTATCGTTTGATCTCGACATCACTGCACCGACAGGTTTTGGTTTTGGAAAGCAGATTGCCACACGGACAGGGATTTTGTGCCGCAACAAACGTCAAATCGGCCGCATACGAAATTTTGGCATTGACCCGTGAAATTAGCACACGACGATCCTGAAGAGGCTCGCGCATCGCTTCGAGAACATTTTTGGCAAAGTGGGGCACTTCGTCAAAAAAAAGAATCCCCCGGTCTGCCAGGGCCACTTCACCAATCCGTGCCTGCGCCGATCCGCCACCGAAAATCGAAGCACTGGTTGCTGTGTGGTGTGGACTGCGTACTGGGCGCTGTGCCCGAAACGATGGGGTAGCGCCGTCAAGAAATTGGTGTTTGGCAATGGCCAGAATCTCTTCTTCACCCAATGGCGGAAGGATGAAGCCGATGCGTTTGGCGATCATGCTCTTGCCGCACCCCGGACTCCCCTCCATGAAGAGATTGTGCATCCCGGCTGCTGCGATCAAGGCCGCCCTTTTTGCCACCTGCTGCCCCTTGACTTCGACAAAATCCTGTGGGTAGTTGCGCTCATAATAGTAGGGGACTCCATCGATTGTAATCGATTCGGCATCATAGTCCGTTGTCGTAGTGTTGGCGTCAAACTTGCCCCTTTTGACCAGCATAATCGCATCCGAGAGCTGTTCTACAGCAGCAAATTCTACTCCGGAAATATGCCGAAGGTGCTCCATGGCCTCGGCAGGAACAATCGCTCGGCGGATTAACCCCTGCTCTTTGAGTGACAAGATCAGGGGGAACAACAGGGAGCTGCTCTTGATCCGCCCGTCCAGTCCCAGTTCACCAAACACAAACAACCCCGACTCTTCGATACTCTCTTTGTTCAGGGCAATCAATAAGGCGATGGCCAGATCCAGGTGGGTCCCCCGTTTGGACGGCAGGTCAGACGGGCTGAGATTGACCGTGATTTTCAATGGAGGAAAGACAAATCCGTTGGTCAATAAGGCCGCTTTTGTGCGCTCTTTGGCTTCTTGAATGTCACTCCCGGCCAAGCCGACAATCGCAAAACCAGGAAGCCCTTTTGTAAACGTTGCTTCGATCTCGATCACGCGCGCGTTGACCCCTTCGAGGGTTGCACATGTCAAATGATTGACCATCGCATCATGAAGATCAGTGTCTGGAAGTTTATCTGTTTTGGGTGGGGTACCACCATCCATTTTTGCATTCATGGTGTTATGATAGCGGCTTGATTTCGCAGAGAGCGATAAGATGTCATATTGTCATATTTGCAAAAAATTTACAAATTTTTTTTCCGTTTTTTCCACTCTTTTTCGAATTTTTTCCGTTTGGTGTAGGAGAGTTTTTCGATAAATAATTTTCCGTCAAGGTGGTCAATCTCATGCTGGAGGGCTATGGCGAGAAATGCATCATCCTCGATCACGAAATGTGCTCCATGGCGGTCTTGGTATTCAATCGTCACCATGGCATGCCGCTCGATGTCTTCGTAGACACCAGGAACCGAAAGACATCCTTCCTGAAATTTAACCATCTCGTCGCTTCGGTATGTCATGACGGGATTGATGATCTCAAGCGTATTTTCCGGGAGCTGAATCGGCTCCTCGTCTTCACCAGCGTCTATGGGGATATTGACGATCAATACGCGCTTGGGAATACCGATCTGTATGGCAGCCAATCCCACGCCGTTTTTGGAAACCATGGTTGTGTACATATCATCCAGCAATGTGTGTACTGCGTGATCAAAATGTTCGATGGGGTCCGAAACAACTTTCAGGCGCGGGTCGGGGTAAATAAGGATATCATGGATCATGAAGTTCCTTAGACGAAACTCTTGGTCAATACTTTGTCGATCAGGCCATACTGTACAGCCTCTTCTGCCGACATAAAATGATCCCGTTCGGTGTCTTTTTCGATCTGTTTGGGCTTTGTGCCGGTTCGCTCGGCCAAAATAGCGTTGAGCGTATCTTTGAGGCGCTGGATCTCAGCGGCCTGAATCTGAATATCCGTCGATTGGCCCTGTGCGCCACCGGAAGGTTGATGGATCATGATGCGCGCGTGCGGAAGTGCATACCGCTTTCCCCGGGTACCGGAAGCAAGCAAAAATGCGCCCATCGAAGCCGCCTGCCCGATGCAGATGGTAACAAGGTCGGGCTTGATATAGTTCATCGTGTCAAAAATGGACAACCCGCTGGTAATCACACCGCCGGGGGAGTTGATATAGAAGTAAATGTCTTTGTCCGGATCCTGCGCTTCGAGAAAGAGTAACTGTGCAACGATGCTTGAAGCAACCGCGTCGTTGACTTCGCCGCTGAGCATGATGATGCGGTCTTTGAGGAGGCGGGAGTAAATGTCATAACTCCGCTCTCCACGTCCTGTTTGTTCGATCACGTAGGGAATATAGCTCATGGGGGCTCCTTGCGGGGACGGTTATTGCTGGTCAAGTTCGAGGAGTCGACTATAGAGTTTATCCTCAAGCATATTCATTTTGACGGCGGGCAGGAGGTTGTTTTTTTTGTAATAGTTCAGCAATTCCTGCGGATCCTGACCGGCCGCTGTGGCCTCGTAATACAATGTTTGGCTAACCTCATCGTCACTGACACTCAGCTTTTCGGCTTTGGCCAGCGCATCGACAATGAAGGTGGCTTTGACACTGCGGGTTGCATCCGCGCGCACGGTGTCGCGCAGGGCATCGAGTTTGGCACGGTCACCCTGAATAGCTTTAATCTCCTCGCGGGTCATGCTTTGGGCTTTTTGGTTCACGAGATTGTCAATCTCCTGCTCCACAATATTCTCGGGCAAATCAAACGTAAAATGCGCAACGAGCGCCTCGGTGATGGCCGGCTTGAGCTCCTCATTGTACAGTTTGGAAAACTGCTCCATTTTGAGTTGTTCCGTGACCCCTTTTTCGAAGCGCGCCACGGTCATCGTGTCGTCTTGGGTAATTTTTTGCGCCAGTGCGTCGTCGAGTGTAACGGCACCACGTACTTTGATCGCATGAAGCTTGACGGAGAATTCCGCCGCTTTTCCTTTGAGGCTCTCGGTCTGGTAATCGGCGGGGAAGGTGACAGAGATCCGCTTCTCCTCGCCAACATTCAATCCCACCATGCCTTCCTCAAATCCGGGGATAAATTGGCCTGAGCCAATTTCAAGTTCATAGCGCTCAGCTTTGCCGCCTTCAAAGGCAACGCCGTCGATAAAGCCTTCGAAATCAAAAACTGCGACATCCCCTTGAACCAACGGGCGGGCCGCTTCAAGGACTTTCAGGGGAGCGGCCTGGGCGCTCAGTACATCGATCCGTTTTTCAATCTCTTCGGGCGTTACCACCGGCTCATCGTAAGGCGGAACGACCTCTTTGTATCCTTTGGCATCTACTTTGGGGCGCAGGCAGAGTTGGATTTCGACATCGAGGCCGTGGTCGGTTTTTTCGTACTTCTTGAAGATCGGTTCGCCCAGCACATCGGCAGCGGTAATGTCCGCATCGGCATACGTCTGGGCGATCAGTTCACGTAGCGCTTCACCTTCGGCATCCTCGGTCAGTTTCTCCCCATAAAGTTTTTTAACAACATGGGCAGGGACTTTTCCTTTGCGGAAACCGTCCACATTGACGTGTTTTCCGTTCTCTTTGGCCAGTGCATCGATCTTTGCTTCGATGTCATCCTGGGCGATGATGGCCTGGGCGATGATGTTGGCGGAGTTGATTTTTTTTGTTGTAACGTTCACGAAATTCCTTTGATGATCTAAAAAATAGTGGGTGATTCTATCCAATTTTCGCTAAAAGGCACCTCTATGACAACGAACAAGGTCGAACATGCTTCATTTTATCCTCTATTAAGTCTCCTTGGGGTATGATCCCAAATCCGACTATTTTAGTCCTATATAATCAAGGAGTTTTAATGCCCATCTATTTGGACAACAACCGCTTGACGCGGCCCGATGAACAGGTTGTCGACGCCATGACGCCGTTTTTGGGAGCCAATTTTCACGATCCGATGGCCTCCTACACCCAGGCCAACCTCTCTCGCCGTGCTTTTGGCGACGCGCTTGAAAAGATTTATGCCGGCATCCATGCCAAAAAAGAAGATGAAGTCGTGCTGACTTCCGGCGATGTCGAAAGCAACAATTGGATATTTAACAGCATCTATATCCATCAAATTCTAACGGGAAAGCGCACCTCCATCATCATCTCGGAGCGCGAAAATGCCAGCATCATGGCCGCCGCTGATTTCCTTGAATCCCAGGGTGTCAAAGTCTTTCGCCTGCCCGTCAACCGTGATGGCGTGGTCCGTCATGAAGATCTTCTTGATTACATCACGCCCCGCACGGCGCTGGTCAGCGTCACCATGGTCGACGAAGAAAGCGGCGCCATTCAGCCCATTGAAGCGCTTGCGGAGATTTGCGAACAGTATGATGTTCCGTTTCATACTGATGCTACGCAGGCGGTGGGGAAAATTCCCGTCGATGTCCAGCGGGCACCGATTACGTTTTTGACGTTTTCGGCCCATACATTTCACGGTCCGAGCGGCATCGGAGCCCTTTATGTCCGCGCGGGGGCAGCCTTGGCACCGATGCTGATGGGAGACCCCTCCATTCTGCACGGGAAACGGGCCGGGATACTCAATCTCCCCGGGATCATCGGCATGGGCAAGGCGATCGAAATTGCCATGGATGCACTGGAGTTCGATATGGAAGATGTTCGTGAAATGCGCGATGCACTTGAGGAACAAATACGGGAAATCCCCGATGTGCACATCATCACCCCCTGGTCGCTGCGTGTGCCCAATACCCTCACATTTGCCGTGCAGGGCGTGGCTGCGTCGGCATTATTGCTGGAACTCAACCGTTCCGCTGTTGCAGCAGCTACAGCAACACCCACCGCGCTGCGCCGAGGACTGGTCGATGCTGTCGGAGCCGATCCGGAGTTGCGGCATACTGCCATCACGCTGGCACTAAGCCGCATGAATACCGAGGAAGAAATGGCAGATCTCTTCCCCCTGCTTCAGGACACTATTGCGCGACTCCGCGACGAATCACCCGTGCATATCCCACCCCAGAAGGAGGCCGAATGAGCCAGACACATTTCATTCCCCAGACCCATTGGGATGCATACGGATTCAAAGTACAAAGCATGATCAAGAAGCCGATCAATTACGGTGCAATCGATGCCGATGAAGCTGCGCAGCTGGGTGGCGAACTGTTTGTATACCGTTTTGGGGGCGCTGAATATGCCGAAGCCATCACGCTCTACTGGGCTGTCGAAGCAGCAACCGGCACGATCAAAATGAGCCGTTTTGAGCATTTTGGGTCTCCGGTTGCCCGGGCAGCCAACGACATGCTTTGCATGCTTTCGCGCAACAAAAAAGCTGAAGAGCTAGCCGAAATTACCTATAAATCACTCGAATACTTTCTGCGAGACAACCCCACCACTCCGGCGCTCCCGGAACCGATGCAATACACCATCACCATGGCCATGACCGCCGCAGCGGAAGCAGCCGATGCCTATCTGGGCAACAAACCGGACGAAGCGGGAAGCATCATTGTGTGTGACGACGCCCATGTCAAGCGTGCCACCATCGAGCGGGTGATTCGATTGCACGACCTGACAAGCACAGAGCAGATCACACACTATACGCTTGCTGGGGCATTTGACCCTACCTGCACGGAGAAGCTTGCCGATATGCTTCGTACCGTTCGGGCCCAAATGGCTGAAGAAGCTGCCACCGCCGAAGTGCCGGACGATACACCGTTTGACGCACTAAACGATGAACAGAAAATTGCCAGGATCAATGCTGTGATCGATCAGCATATACGCCATTTTCTGGTCATGGACGGTGGGGATATGGAAATCATTGACGTCAAACAAAACGGGGAACATACCGATCTCTATATCCGATACCTTGGGGCATGCAACGGCTGTGCCAGCGCCAGCACGGGCACGCTGTTTGCGATTGAAAATGCCCTCAAAACGCACCTGGATCCCAATATGCGTGTATTGGCCGTCTAAAAAACCTTCAACGGCGCCCGCCGGATGTGTGCCATCCGCGACAGCTTGCGGGACTGGACCACGGCTGCCCTACCCGTCGCTCCCATCTCCGATGATCTGAAATTTAAACTTTTTCTCCATCGTGATTGCTTCATCCCGCCCATAAACAATAATGCTCCGGTCTACAGTAATTTTTTTGTCAGCGATCTTGTCGGGATAGTCAACAAAATTAAGAATATGTTTGATCGTGTTGATGCGTGCCTTCTTTTTGTTGTCGGATTTGACGATGGTCCATGGGGCTTTGGAAGTGTGGGTGGAGCTGAGCATCATAAATTTCGCCAGCGTATATTCATCCCAGAGCCGTTGCGACTCTTTGTCCACCGGAGAGAGTTTGTACTGTTTCAGCGGATCGGTTTCGCGCGATTTAAACCGGCGGGCCTGTTCGGCCTTGGAAACCGAAAAATAGAATTTAAACAGCTGGATACCTTCATCCACCAGCATTTCCTCAAACTCCGGAGCGTCTTTGAGA
>CAZRUT010000029.1:2749-8661 GCA_964603215.1 uncultured Nitratifractor sp. | reverse complement strand
TATCCTGAAGAAACATCCCATGGCGGGCGCGGGCGCGTCGCGATTTTCATCGGATGCCTGGCCAACTATAATTACACGACGGTCGGGGATAGTCTGATGGAAATTCTCGACATACTGGGCATAGACGCCTTCATTCCCAGCCAGCAAATGTGCTGCGCGGCCCCGGCCTATTTTACCGGGGATTTTTATACGGTCGAAACCCTCACCCAACACAATATCGAATACTTTGAAACATTTTTTGATACCATCGATGCGATGATTATTCCCGAGGCAACCTGCTCGGCCATGATCAAACACGACTGGGAAGTCTTTTTTCATCACCAGGGCATGGACGACTGGGCCCGCCGTGCCCGCACGCTCAATCAGAAAATCTTTATGGCAACCGAATGGCTGGAGCACCACACCGATCTCTCGGATCGCCTGAAAGCCAAAGGCATCCGTATGCCGCAAACCGTCACCCATCACGATGCATGTCATGCTGCAAAAGTGCAAGGTATCCGCGAAGAGCCCCGAAACCTACTGAAGCAAAACTACACCATGGTCGAGATGAGCGACCCCGATCGTTGCTGCGGATTTGGGGGGGTTACCATCCAGACCGAAAAGTACTCCCTTGCCGAAGCAGCCGGGAAGCCCAAAGCAGCCATGATAGTCGATACCGGCGCCCGTGTTGTCAGTGCTGAGTGCAGCGCATGCCGTATGCAGATCGGCAATGCCTTGCATCAGGCCGACGCAGACGTCATCGTCAAGAATCCTATTGAACTGATCGCCGAAGCGCTCAAGCGCTGAGTGCGTCGCCGATCACGATCGAAAATACATTTTCCCCGGCAGCACGGTCATAAGCATACCGAAAATCATACCCAAGTTTCACGCCAATGCTGTGGACGATATAAAGTCCCAAACCAAAGCCGCTGGAGCGTTTCTCTTCTTGTGAAAATGGCTCGATATAAAATGAGAAATCTTCTTTGAGCGGCTCCCCTTTGGAGCGAACATCCAAACGATTCCCGACACTCAGAAGTGCTACATGGTGTCCGGGACTGTATTTGATCCCATTGTCCATAAGGTTTTTCAACGCCAAAGCCAACAGTTTGATGTCGGTATGGACGAGTCGGTCTGCCACATTGATTGTGTAATGTTCCGGATTGGTCAGCAATATTTTTTCCATCCGTCGAATCACATCGTCCAAAAATACATCTTCCATTGTCGGCGTGAAGTTGTGCATGGTGATCCGTTCGATATCGGCCAAATCGGAAATGAGTTCATTCATGCGGCCGAATGCTTTGATCAGAAAGCCCTTGGTTGTCGCGTCATCGATTGTTTCGGCAATAATCCGCCCTTTGGTAATGGGGGTTTTGAGTTCGTGCATGATGTTGCGCATAAACAGGTTTTTCGATGTCATCAGCTGATGAATGTGGCCGATCGCTTTGTCAAAACTCTGTGCAATTCTCCCAATCTCATCGTGGCTGTCGTACGCAATCGTAATATTCAGATCCCCTTCGGCAAATTGTTCGATCTGCTGATGGAGTTTTTTGAGGGGGTAGAGTTTTTTGAGCACCATGTAATACAGAAGGAGAATTAAGATGAACAATACCGCCCCAACGGTTGTCGCAATTTCGGTTATCCGTTTGTCGGAACGATTGTCCACCAGCATCATCCGGTAGCCGGGCATATCGACGTAAATATAGTATTGGCCGTCCCCCACATTAAAGATCCGAACATCCGGTGCATCGGGATTGCCGACAAACAACATGGTTTTCCCTTTTTTCTGCACTGCTTTTGTGATTTGGTTGCTGGGAATTTGCCGTAGTTCAAAATCGTGAAAAAACTTTTGAATTTGTGCTTCGGATGGCGAGAGCCGAAGGTTGTACGCCAGCGTTTCCGCAATAAATTTATAACGTTCTATATCCTGGCTCTTGCTTTTTTCCTGGCTGGTTGCTATGAAGAGATACAATGTCGCAGCCAGGATAGCCAGTGCTACCGAAAAAAGGATGTGGACAAAGGTGGTGACTGAGATATGTTTCACGTCATCGTCTCCGCCGTCATATGCGGTCGGTCAAGAGATACCCTACACCCCGTACCGGCTTGATGTAAATGTTGTCGGGATCAATTTCGGCGATTTTATGGCGAATGCGGCTGATGATCACGTCAATATTTTTGATCGAACTTTCGTCGTCGATGTGTTCGCTTTCGTACAGGAGTTGCTCACGGGAAACCGATCCGTTTTTGTGCTGTACCAGCATCGAGAGTACGTCAAACTCTGCTGCCGTCAAATCAAGTGGTCGTCCGCGGAAAAGAATGACGCGTCCTTTGATATCCACTTCGAATATGGCTTCTTCGGCGCTTGATTCTTCTTTTGGGGTGCCGGTACGGCGGAGAATGGTTTTAATGCGGGTCACCAATTCGCGTGGGTCGTACGGTTTGGGCATGTAGTCATCAGCCCCCCGTTCCAAACCGATCACTTTGTCGGTAATGTCGTCGCGCGCCGATGAAATAATGATGGGTACATTGGAATCGCTGCGGATTTTTTCCACCACTTCCAAACCGTCCATTCCCGGCAGCGTCAAGTCCAAAATCACCAAATCAATCGCGTTTTGCGTCAGCAACGAGAGCCCAAGATATGGATCCTCCGCACTAATGACTTTCATGCCGTACTTTTCAAGATAAGCCGTCAAAATCATGGACAATTCCAAATCGTCCTCAATCAGCAAAATATTCATGCAATGCTCCCACGTTTGCGCATATCATACCATGGATAGCATAACAATGGTATAATAGCATATTTCCAAATCAAAAGGACCCATATGATCCAATATAAAGCCGTCATCTATCAAGAGGGAATGCTGGGCTCTTTGCTTCTGGGGCAGTCCAAAATCAACCCCGTCCGTTTCAGTGAATTTCTCAATGCCAACGCGCGGGAAGGCTGGGAAGTCGTCACTATGGAGAAAGATATTCGCCGCATGTTGCTCTTCTGGAAACGTGAAGGGTATGTTGTGATTTTAAAGAAAGAAAGGAGTGCCATATGAACGCGATGAAAATTGCCAGCATCGTTTCCGGAATTGTTTTTGCACTTTATGCCGTCTTGTTACTGGTTTGGCTCTGGGGCGACAATATCTCATGGGAAACCTTTGTCAAAGTAAGCATTACGGCTGCTGTGATCATTATTGTCACCATGGGCCTGGCACTGCTCTATCGGGAGTATATTGAAGAAAAAGAAATGAAAAAGGAAAAATATCTCGATTAGGTGCGCAATTTTTTGATCTGCTGCGCTTGATTGTACTCGATATAAATTTTGGCGGTCGCAAACAGAAACGTGGTGATCGCCGGACCCAAAATCATCCCCCAAAACCCATAACTTCCCATTCCGGCCACAATAGAGAAAAAAATGACAAATTCGTTGATGCTGGTGGTATTTTCGAGCAAGTCTTCCTTCATGACTTTGATGATGATCGGCTTGACGAATGTATCGGCCATAATGGAAATGATGATAATCGAATAGAGTGCAATCGTGATGGCCGTTTGATTGTCAATTTCACTCCATGCATACAGTGACAGCGGAATCCACACAATGGCACCTCCCACAATCGGGATCAAGGAGGCAAAGCCGTAGATCACTCCGAAAATCAATCCGTTAAATCCAAAATAGCTCACAAAAATTCCAAACAGAAAACCTTCGAAGATGGCTGTGACTACAATGGAATAAAAGACGACTTCCATGGTCGATGCCACCTCGGCAATCATCCTTTCACTGCGCGAAAATGAGACCGGAAGCAGCGACTGGATCAACGCAAAAAAACGCTCGCTGTAATAGTTGATGATCGCATAAAAGGTAATAACAAGACCCACTTCTTTGAGAAATCCCAATCCGGCACCGCCCATTTTCGTCATATAGAGGGTGCCGTCTTTGATGTAATCGGCAATTTTATCCCCCTGGAGGTATTCATTGATCCAGCCGGACAGATACGGGATGCCCCGGGTGATCTCTTTGATTTTTGCAATGATATGATGGATGGTTTCTTTGTCGATGTGGCTGGCATATGCCACGCCGTTGGTCGCGATATAAATAATCGGTGCGACCATCAGGACAAACAGCAAGACAGTCGCTGTCAACGTGCCCAACCGGTTGGAATGGAACCTGCTCACAAGAAAATGGGTCAAATTGGATGTAGCCATGACCAGCAACGCTGCCACACTGATCGAGAGTATAAATGGCTGATAAATACTAAAGGCGGCCCAAACAGCCACCCCAAATAATATCAGAACAATGCCGGTGGCTTTATCCAAACAAATCTCCTTGTTCCTGTTCGGGCGGCGTCAGACGAAAGAGTTCATATGTTTTTGGTGTTGCGATGCGACCGCGGGCGGTCCGCTGGATGTAGCCGTTGGCGATCAGATACGGCTCGAGAACATCTTCAATGGTTCCTTCGTCTTCGCTCAAAGAAGCACCGATGGTACTCAGTCCCATTGGTTTGCCTTTGGCGGTAATGAGCAGCTCCAGCAGCCGGAGATCCTGCTCGTCAAATCCTATACTGTTTACCCCAAGCTCATCCAGAGCAAATCGCGTCCGCATCAGGTGAATGGTCTGTTCGTCGGCCACCTCGGCAAAATCCCGTACCCGGCGCAACAGCCGCAACGCGATCCGCGGCGTGCCGCGCGATCGCCGGGCAATCTCCCGGGCGGCATCTTTGTCGATGGGCTTCCGCAGTTTGACGGCAGCATGTTCGACGATCGTGCTCAATTCATCGGGCGTATAAAACTGCATGCGAAAATGCATCCCGAACCGCTCCCGGAGCGGGTTACTCAGCATGCCGGCGCGCGTCGTTGCGCCGATCAGGGTAAAACGGGGCAGGTCGATTTTGACTGTCTGGGCGGCCGGCCCGCTGCCGATGATAATGTCGAGACGAAAATCCTCCATGGCCGGATAGAGAATCTCTTCGATGGCTGGGCTCATCCGGTGAATTTCGTCGATAAAAAGCACATCTCCTTCTTCGATATTGGTCAGCAATGCCGCCAAGTCACCTGATTTTTCGATCATGGGTGCTGCAGTGGTTTTGATGTTGGCACCCATTTCGGCCGCGATGATATTGGCCAGCGTTGTTTTGCCCAGGCCCGGAGGCCCGAAAAAGAGAATATGGTCCAGCGCCTCTTTGCGTTTCCGGCTTGCGCCGATAAATACTTTAAGATTTTTCTTGATTTTTTCCTGACCAATGTACTCATCCCACGAGGTTGGACGCAGGGAGACTTCATAGTTCCCCTCTCCTTCAAAACGTTCGATCTCAACCATGCGTTCCATGATTACTCCTCTTGTTTTCTTTGGATTTAATATGAATGGGCATCATCGGGAAATTCCCCTCCCTTGACTTCGTTTCGGTAGCGCGCCAACCCTTGACGGATCAGGGAAGCTCCTTCGAGATACCGTTTGACAAATTTAGGCTGAAATGCCTCAAAAAAGCCGAACATATCGCTCCAGACAAGCACTTGGCCGTCCACATCGGCACCGGCTCCGATCCCGATGGTGGGGATCGTCAGCTGTTGGGTAATCTGCGCGGCTGCGTTGCCTTTCATCCCTTCGAGCACCATGGCAAATGCCCCGGCTTCTTCGAGGGCTTTGGCATCACGCAGCAGCTGCTGTATGCTTGCTGCGTCTTTGCCGACGATGTGGTATCCCCCCTCTGCCCGTACCGATTGGGGCATCAGCCCAATGTGGGCCACCACGGCAATACCGTGCGATGTCAGGTGGCGTACCAGTTTGGCTTTTTCTTCACCCCCCTCAATTTTGACCGCCTGGGCGCACGTTTCCTGATACACCCGTGTCGCGTTGGCCAGTGCCTGCTCCGGGTTGGGGTAGGATCCAAACGGCATATCAAACACGACCAGCGGTAATGTTGTGCCATTGCAGACCGCCTGCGTATGGTAGA
>CAZRUT010000029.1:0-2739 GCA_964603215.1 uncultured Nitratifractor sp. | reverse complement strand
CTCAAGGTATCGGACTTGCCCAAAAAGCTCATATTCAGACTGTCGCCGACGAGGATCATCTCCACCTCCCCGTCAAACAGGCCGGCAAACAAAGCATCATAAGCCGTCACCATGGCGATGGGTTCCTTCCCTTTCATTCGGGCGATGGTATTGACGTTGACTTTTTTTTCAATTCTTGGTGTATGGATACTCATGTTACTTTGCTCTACTCCGTCTCGATTGGATGTTGGGATCGACACCGCGCTGTTCTTACCTGCTCATTTTATCTAAAAAAAGTATAATACCACAAATACTCTACATTGAGAACATTCTGATGAAAAAACTTGTGGCCTACATTACGACCGGATTCCCGGACAAATACTTCACCGTAGATCTCGCACTGACACTGCGTGATGCCGGAGTCGATACCCTTGAACTGGGCATTCCCTTTTCCGATCCGGTTGCCGACGGCCCCGTCATTGAACGGGCCAACCTTTTGGCATTGCAGCAGGGATTCAAACTGAAGGATCTGTTTGAGATTTCGCATGAAATCGGTCCCATGATCGATACACTCTGGATGGGCTATTTTAATCCGTTCTATCATGTGGGCATGGGACGGTTTATTGCGGAGGCACAGTCCGCTCAGATTCATGGCTTCATCATCCCCGATCTCCCTCATGAAGAAGCCGAGCCTTATCGACCGATGATGGAAGAGGCGGGCTTGGCTCTGATTGACTTTATTGCTCCGACTGACACCCCGGAACGGATAAGTATGATTGCACGGGGTGCCCGAAAGTTCCTCTATCTTGTCGCATATGCCGGGATAACCGGAAGCGGTCAGACTGAAGAACTTTCTCCGATTATCGAAACAATCCGAACCCACACTGATACGCCGGTTTATGTCGGATTTGGCGTCAATGAGCAAACCGCCAGAGCAAAAATTCGAGGTGCAGACGGTGTGATTGTGGGCTCTGCCTTTGTCAAAGTGCTACTGGATGACCGCCTGAATCCCACGCACAAAATTGCCAAAATAGCTGAAATGGCTTCCCGGATTAAAGACATGATCAATACTTAAGCCAGCTGAACTGTGACTGAAAAATTTGCTCCAGACGATTGGGGCAACGCGCTTCATAGTTTCTCTGGGCTATAATGCGCCCGATACGTCACCACAAGGAAAGTAAAATCCATGAACCATTTTTTTGTCTGGAGTATTGACCCGAATATTTTTCAGTTTGGCCCGCTGCAGCTGCGCTGGTACGGTTTGCTGTTTGTCGGATCATTTTTTATCGGAATGGGGTTGGTTACGTGGATGTTCCGACGCGAAAATGTTCCCAGCGAATCACTCGACAACCTTTTGCTGTATGCCATCGCCGGTACGGTTGTCGGTGCCCGTTTGATGCACTGCTTCGCATACGAACCTGGCTTTTATCTTGCCCACCCCCTCGAAATTCTCAAGATCTGGAAAGGAGGGCTCGCCAGCCACGGCGGGATGCTGGGTATGTTGGTGGTCCTCTATTTTTATGCCCGTGCGCACCATCTCTCGTACGGCTGGCTCCTTTCGCGTCTTACCATTCCGGGCATGATTGTGGCCGCATGTGTACGGTTTGGAAATTTTTTCAATTCCGAAATTCTGGGCTTGCCGACCCAGGTGCCGTGGGCGGTCATCTTTAGCCGCGTGGATCGCATCCCCCGTCATCCGGTCCAACTGTATGAAGCGCTGAGCTATTTGATAATCTTTGGCATATTGCTGTGGATCTATCTCAAAACAAAACCGGCTTTTTCGGCCCGTATCCTCCCGGGTGTTTTTGCCGTACTGCTTTTTGGGATGCGCTTTGTTTTGGAATACTTCAAAACCCGGCAGGCTGACTACACTACCAGTCTGCCGCTGACGACCGGGCAATTGCTGAGTCTCCCCCTTATTTTTGTAGGCATTGTTTGGATTCTATGGGCACTACTGCGCAAAAACACCCCATGACTCTGGGTATTGACGTTGGATCTACCACCGTCAAATATGTTGTCTGTGATGTCAACTTCCATATCATGGCACAGGCCTACACTCCTCATGATACGCGTCAGGCAGAGACACTGTTGTCGCTGTTAAATGATTTACACGATCAACAACCTGATCTTTACCGTGCCATTGACACAGTCTATATCACCGGATCGGGCGCATCCCGTATCGCTCCGGCCCTGAACGCCCGCTTTGTTCAAGAAGTCAATGCCGTAACGCTCGCGGTCGAACACCTCCACCCGGAGGTGCGGTCGGTGATAGAACTGGGGGGGCAGGATGCCAAAATCATCCATATACAGGAGCGCGAGGACGGTGCACGCAATGTTCTGACGACCATGAATGACAAATGTGCTTCTGGTACCGGGGCGACCATCGAGAAATGTGCCATGAAAGTCGGATATGAACAGGAGGAGCTTTCCCGGATCACCTTTCGCGATGATGCAGTACACCACGTGGCAGCAAAGTGCGGGGTTTTTGCTGAAACGGATGTTGTCAACCTCGTCAAAAGCTCCGTTCCGGCAGACGAAATCATGTATTCCCTCGCCGATGCAATTGTCATGCAAAACCTTACAGTCCTCACCCGCGGAAACACCCTCATGCCGACCGTATTGCTTCTGGGCGGCCCCAATACCTACCTTCCGTTCCTCCGAAGTGCATGGCAAAAACGGATTGCCGAACTGTGGGATGAGCGGGGTGTTTCCTACGATCCCACGGCAATGGATCGCCTCGTTTATACTCCGGAATATGCA
>CAZRUT010000028.1:0-8669 GCA_964603215.1 uncultured Nitratifractor sp. | reverse complement strand
CGCTCCAAGTGGGGACGAATCGCTTCATTGGTAACCAGAGCCCCGATGTAGTCGTTGAATGCTGCAGCCAATTCTTTTTTGGCTGATTCTTTGAGGTCGCTTTTGCCTTTGTCAAAGAGGATATTCGATGCGAGACGCAAGGCACCGTTGTGGCGATCGATGTTAATTTTCTTGCCGAGCGTCTCCTTGAGTGCGGCAATCACTTTGAGCTGGATGCCGGTGAGCGATCGGATTTGGGCGCGCTGTTTTTTGAGTTTGCGGAGGAGCGTATCATAGCGGGTTTTTTTGTCATCAAGGGCAGTGAGCAGGTTGGCCAATTTTTGTTGTTTCAGTTTGAGTTCATGCTCTGTGCTGGTGAGTTGGTTGGAGAGGACCACAACACGTCCAGCATACTCTTGAAGTTTTTTTTCTTTTTCTTCCAGTGTTGTATTGGATTCCTGTGTCAGGTTTTGGAGGAGTATGATTTTGTCATTGAGTGTATCTACTTTGGCGTTGCGCGCCAGCAATAGCTGATTGAGGCGTTCCAATTCCTGCTCTTTGAGCTTGAGTGCATCATGGGTCAGGACAATCGTTTTATTCAGATCGGCATTCCCCTTTTTGACGGCGGCAAGTTCGGATTTTTGTTGTGCAAGATTTTCTTGAAGATCACGCAGGAGTTTGTGCAGCTTTTCGACTTCCTGTGCCTGTAGCCGAATTTTCTCTTCCTGCTTGACAATGACAATTTTTTGCTTTTTGACGGTTTGGGCTTTTTTGCTTAATGTTGTATTGATATCCGAAATCAAATGTTTCTGCTTTTTGACGACCATTTTTTTCTGAAACAAATTTTGGTTCGATTGCTGCAACAATTTTTCGCGTCGATGGAGCTCCCGGGTCATTTTGGCCAATTGTGTCTGGGTAAGATTCAGTTTTTTCCGTTTTGCTTCGAGCGATTGCTCTGTCTTCAGCAAACGGTGTTCTTTTTTGTGCAAATCCTCGCGCATCAGGATGGACTTGGAAACAATCGCCCCGATCAGCAAAATGAAGACAAACAACAGTCCCGCCATCAAATCGGCATACGAAATCCAAAAGTTGCTTTCGTTGCCGTTGGTATGATTGCGCCGGAACATCACGATACTTCCGGAGCCTGCTTGTGCAAAGCAGCATTGTGTTCTGCGATCGTTTGGGTCATCCTGCCCAATGTGCTTACTGCCTTGGCAAGTTCCTGATCGATGGCACCAAACGTATGGTCGACGCTGTGATCGAAACGGGTGAGATTTTCGTTGAGGATTTTGGCGTTGCGGTTGAAGCCTTCGATGTTTCTTTTGATCGTTTCGACGGCGTTGACACTCTCTTCGCGATCATTGAGTGCCAGCAGGGTATTGCGCAATTCCTGAGAAGCATCATGCATGTGACGTGAAAGCATTTCGAAGCTGTTGGTTGTGTCGTCGATAATGGTTTTATAGTTTTTAATGTATTGCTCATTGAGCTCTCGGATAAAATCAAGACTGAACGTTTCTTTGAGCGTTTGAATAATTTTCTGGTCTTTGAGCTCAGTTTGAGCATGTTCGTGTTTGATCAGTTCCGATTTTTTCCAAATTTTGTCCGCATAGATGCTTTCAAGTTTTTGGGTGCTCCGTTCAATCTGTGCCAGACCGTTTCGCTCGAAAAAGACCCACCACAGGGAGAGAAAAATACCGAAGATCGAGGCATAAAATGCAGTACCGATTCCCGAGAGAAGCAAGGAGATTTCCTGATCCAGTTTGTCCCCGCTGCTGACGGTAAAATCCGGCATCGAAAGGGCAATCGCAATAAACGTACCCAAAATCCCCAACATTGGAAAGATCGAACTGGCCACACGGGCATAATTGTCATCCCGCACCCCTTTGAAAAAATCTTCGGCAAAATCCCGCACTTCGAGGGTCGATTTGGTTTTGCCGGTGATGGTCAGTGCATTGGCTTTTAGTTCTTCCTGAAGCTGAGCGTCCATCCAGGAAAAATTATGCCGGATCTTGCAGGCAGAATATGCGGCGTTGTGTTGGATAAAAAAGAGAAAAACCACAAAGATCAACGCCAGAGTTACCAAGGTGTGTATCTCTATTTTGAATGGGAGATAGCCCAAATAACCGACTACCGCTGCAGCAACAAAGAGAAAAGGGACCACAAAGATGATGAAAAATATCCCGACACACGAACCGCTTGAATCCATTCTATTTGCTTGCATGAACCAACCTTCCAAAAGAATTTAGTTGCAATTATAACATAACGTGATTGCAAATATGACCTGCTTTGACTATAATGGCGTTAAAATTATCTTTTTGGAGGTATCGATGTCATTGTTTACACAAACCAACCGGACCAAGAGCGGCAAGATTGAAAGCCATTTGCGCTGGTGGGTGACACTGATCTTCGCGTTCGCTTTGGCCCTGGGCACATGGAATCCAACATCGCACCATTTTCTTGGTTACATTTCAGGCACCGATCCTTTGTCGGGATTTCGGCCGTTTCTTATTGTGACCATGCTGGCCCTTTGGCTGATGGCGCTTAAAGCGATTTTGCAAAGCATCAAAATCTACGGTGCTGTGGTTGCCATCGCCATCATTGCGGCTTTTGTTTTTGGCATGGCGCAGATGGGATGGCTCGATACGTCCAAGTGGAGCACACTGGGATGGGTTGCGACCATTGGAGCTGCACTGATCATCTGGCTGGGGCTCAATGCGTCCATTCTGTGGAAAAAAGCTACCGGTGTCTATACGACCGACGCCACAGATGAAGATTAGGCGTTCACGGATTTGGGGGCACAGACGGGGTGCAGCATGAGGCTGAGGCGGAGATTCATTGCGGCACTGGCGGTCTTTGTCCCGGTGGTGGCCGTTACACTGCTCAAACGATATTTCCCGCTCTCCTATGATGTGCTTGGCGGCTACATGGTGGCCGTAGCACTGGTATTCAAGTCCGCCCTGCTCTCTTTTTATTCTGCATCCAAACTGAAACTCTTTGCATTCCTCAAAGGGCTCACTTTGGTACAGGGGCTCTACCTTTTGCTGAAACGCTGGTTTCTGGACAATGTGTTCAGCCGATGGCTCCGACGCAACATCCTCCGCCCCGTCCGTGGCGGTGTCCGGGATCTGTTTCAGTATTATTCCGTCCTCAATCTCAAGGCAAAAATCAAAAATATTTTCCTCCCCCTGCTCCTGGCAATGCTTTCTGTCTGGGCAATCTACATTTCGGGTTATCTGGACAATCTCCTTTTGTTCACCGAGCTCAAAGTACTGATCATCGGATTGTCCAAGACCGTGCTGGCCATCGGAATGCAGTTTTTTGGCTGGCTGTTCCATTCCTGGATCTCACCGATCCTCGAAGTGTTTGCCTTAAGCTGGTTTTTGAGCTGGTTTGAGAAAGTTTTTGGCGAAGCAAACCCTCTGGTACGGGCATACAACTGGATGGGAGCGTACATCAATGCTGCATTGTTTTGGGTGACCGATCTCAACCGCCGGCATATTGACCCGCTGCTCAACGACCGCATTGCGCACCAGAGTCAAAAACTCAGCGCGAAGCTTTCTGACTTTGTACGGCACAAAAAGATCGATTACGAGTATGAGCAGTTCACAAAACTTGAAAACAGAATCCTCAAAGCCCATATCGATGCCTATCACCATTTTAAGGGAATGGAACAGATCACCGAAAAGCGCGCACTCTATCGCATGATTAACCGCCGCACAGACGACAATCTTGATATCGTTGCCTTTGTCTCCCGCAACCAAAAAGGCGATCTGCTGCCCGAGGCAGTCGAAGACGCGTTTTATCACGATATTTTCATCCTCGAGGGGATCGCCAGTTCTCACCGACACGGCGTCCGGGAGGAACAGCCTGCCGACCCTGACCACAGCGACTTCTGGATCCTCAACACCAGCGCTTATCCTGTCACCCTCCAATCGCACAGCGGCCACATCCCCACACAGAAAATTGCCCCACACAGCCTGACGCTCATCCAGACCGCCCATGCGTGGGATGATGCACTGGGCGACATCTATTTTGAGTTTCGGGGGCGCAGTGAAGTCATGATAGCTGTGTAGCTTCGCCACTTCATGCCGCCCTATATAATATGTATAGAAATGTTGCATTGTTTTGCGTGCGCGTTTGATTTTCGATCGCCATCAGTGGATGTTTATTTCAGGCATGATAAGCTGGTGCTATCACGATGAGATGGAGTAACGACATGAAAACACTTACTTTGACCGCAACGGTCGCTCTGACACTATTGGGTGGCTGTGGCAGCCCCGGTGCCAACGGATCAAGAGATACCCAGGCTGTTTTTCCCCACGCTTTTGAAGTCACCACGCTCACTCAGGCAAGCGAAGCCTCTTCAAGCCTCGGTGCACCTGAGTCTGCGTTGACCCGCATTGACGAACTTTTGAATGGAGATACGCCGCTAAGTTCCGTTTTTACCCCAGAGCTTCTTTACCGTCAACCTGAAGACGCTCAATGCTATGGACCCAGGCTCCCATTCAAAGATCATCCAGACGGCACAATACCCAACTCAGGAGAGTTGCCGCCGGGGGATCTGGGTATTTGGACGATGAACGAAGCCAATACTTCGCAGGCATGCACTGCTGCACAGTTGGACGCACGTATGCAGGGTGTCCAAACACGCACAATGAGCGGGCTGTTTTTGCTTGCCGGTTCTTTGGATGCGCTATATGATGCCGGATACTCCCTGCCGGCCGTTGGAAGTTCTGTGGATATTACTGCATATATGCCCGCCATTACCAATGTCACGTTTACAAGTGTGACGCTCGAACATACTGCATCCAATGAGTATCATTACACGATTGAATACACCTATACGCGTTCGGGAGTTAGTTACCAAGTACAGTTTGAGACCACACACAGAAGCGGCGCGAGTGCGAATGAATACAAAGGCTTGATGGCGTACCAAATCCAAGACACCATGCACGGCGGCAATTGCGGACCGGGCGACAACGATATCACGAGAAAGGGCTCACTTGTGTACGAGAGAAGCAGCAGTGATGATTTTGCTGTCGATGCAAGAGAAGCGCAATTTTGTTCTCACAGTATGAGTGGCGGTTTTGACAGCAGAGGGTTGCTGGATCCCACAGATCGGTTTGATGCTGCCACAAATTCCGATGGGTGGGGCAACAACTACAGTCGCTTTGTTTCCAACTACAAAGCCAGCAATCGTTCCGGCCAGTATTCATACGTTTGGCAAGCCGGTTATATGGATTCTCACAGTCGTGTTTTGGAAATCGATTTAAATGACCATTCCCCTGTAGATGGAGAATCCTATTTTGGCTTTGGTGCTCCGGTTTACAATACATCCGCTACATCCGGAGAAATCTCAGGGATGATTTGCAACTGGGCAGCTCCGGGCCATACGCATACACCACAGCTCTATGCGCAAAGACAATTTTTGGAGTACAATACTTCAACAACTTTCTTTGAAACGACTACAGCAGGTTCGGATATCACGTATGCCCCCACAAACACGTGTCAATATTCAGGAGGCGGAACTTTTGCGTACGACAGGAATTTGGATACGCATTTGACGAGCGCTGATATTGCTATTGTAAAATCCGGAGCATCAGGAAGTACGGAGTTGGAATTTGATCTGTTTCAATATACCGGCTCTACGGTGGCCGACATGATCATCAACAGAGGTGCGCACTTGCCGGTTGCTCCTACATGGTAGGTGCCGCCGCAATCCAACACAGCATGCGGGGCCAGTCGTTGAATATCTTAGTTGCCCACAAGTAAATTGGAGTTCAGATGGCATCAGAAAAAGTTTTATTAGATCTCCTGGATCAAAGGTATCGTTTATTATTGAGCACCAATGACGTAGGTGTGACATGGTGGACGACTACCATGATATTGAGTGTGTCGATTATAGGGCTGTTATGGAAAGAAAGAGATAACATTCGTTCACTCCCCTATCTCAAATCACTGTTCCATGCAATCAGTGCATTTTATGCTACCACAATATTTTTTGGTTGTTGGCTGATATGGTCAATACACCAACTTGAAAACGAAGTTTCACTAATCATGGGGCAATTAACTGTCAAAAAAAACATGATGAAGAGTTTTGTGTTCTTTGGGTCAGAGATTGGTCACTGTGTAGGGGTGATAGATTTCGTTCTTGTTGCCTGGTTTTGGTGGCGCTTTACACAAACGTTTAAAGAGGACAGTAACCAATCCAATCAGTAACAACAGAAACCAAGCAATATATTCATCATGCTGTCCTGATGTCTAATGGTGCGGTCGGCATTGCTCCATCTGCTGCATCGTATCGGCTTTCAGGGAGCAGTCCATCGCCTGGATCGCCTGGTCGACTTGATGAAGTATTTTGGCTTTCTCCTGTGCGTTCCAGCGGGCAAGCGGATGACCTCTGCCCTTGGAGCACCGGTTGGCATCGGCCAGAGAATGGGCATTTCGGAGGCAAACTTTATCTTGGAGAAGCTGTGCTTTTTTGCGGATGATTTTTTTCTTGATGAAAGGCATCATGGCATTGCTGATTGCATTCTTTTGGGCTGGAGTCGGTTGCTGATGACCGCGCATCGATACCCCTGATGCGGCAGCGGCTTTGAGGGCGGCCGACATGGCTTCGGATGCTTCGCCAATCTGCTGGATGCGCTTGGCGGTTTCTTGTGCATCCATCTTTTCGCGTGCATCCGCTTCCAGAGCAATCCCGTTGCCGCCCATATTTGTGATGGGATATTTCGGGAGCCTGAAATCGGAACTTTTGAGGGGAATGTTCCATTGGATTTTGGTTGCCACTTCGCTGTTTTTGACCCCCATAATATCCGATACGATCCGCAGCACGATCCCTTTGTAGATACACTGCTGCACGCCCATCAGATCCCACACGTCGCAGCTGTAACCCAACACGGTATCTTTGCCGATCATTTTTCCGCCCATCTTTTGGAGCATCGCTTGGCCGTTCTGTGCCATGTTTTTTCTGTTGCCAAACATGGCCGAGGCACCCAAGGCGGGATTTTGCATCCGGACAATCTTTTTGTGTTTGAAATCTACCGTATAAAAAACACCGCCATTGATGTAATGCATCGTATGGAGCTTTTCGATCTTGCTGATTCCATTGGTGGTTCGCCGCGTGATTTTGGCAACTTCGGTGATCTCTTTGGCACCGTATTGATCGAAGATCACCCGCTTTTTTCCTTTGGTTTTGGTTTGCACCATACCCATTACATTACCGCTGCCTCGGATTTCATACAGGATTTTTCCGCTGCGGATGTCGTAGCGCTTCATGTGGGGATTGTCTGCCGTTGCCGATATGCCTGCTGTCAGCACCATCAGGGCCAGTATGGTTGTGCGTTTCATGATTTTCTCCTATTTGGTAAACATTTTGATCTCTTGATCCGTCTCTTCGAATGCCGTGTCCGAACTGTTGCTGTCGATGGACTGCTTTTTGATTTGTGGGGCTTGTGGGGTTTTCTTGCGGCTGTTGTTTTTCATGATACTGTCGAAAGCTCCGATCAGTTTGCCCAGTCCTTCGAGTGCCTGAGCATCCTTTTGATCGATCCCTTTGACTTTGAGCTCCTTTCCACCCATGGTGATGGTTTGGGGTTTGGATGGTCGGGGCGCTGCATTCTGTGCTGTACTTTTGGTCTCCACAGGTTTATCGCCCTGAATCTCTACTGCGTGGTCCATATTGGTCAGGTCGAGGTTCATGCTGTCGCGACCACCTTCGATGATTAACGGCACCTTGCGTGCATGGCCGCTGACCGTAGCCTCCAGACTGTACGATCCAGCATCCAGAGTCAGGTACAGCGGTTTGGAACAAGATTTTCTTCCTTCAAAAACCATGTGTCCGTTGCCGGCATAGACTTCGTAGCGCACCACTGCACCACGCTGTGCGCATTTCGGAATAATTTTAAAGGATGCAAAGAGCACATGAATCTTTGTTGTCTCACCTGCCTGGATGCTAAACCTGGATTCTTGCTTCAAAGCATTGTTGTTGCACTCAAGCGTATATTGACCGACAGGCAACTGCCTTGTACCTGCTTTTTGCTTGCGGGGAGCGATATACCAGCTGTCTGTTTTATCGCTATTATAGGCACGGCAATTTGCATAGACCCATTTGCCGCCCTTTGTTTCGGAGGCTGTGACTTCGACTTTGCCGGTACTGCCCATGATTACATGGATTTTTGTCGTCTCGCCCGCCTTGATTGCAAAGGGAAGCTCTTTTTTGAAAGCATTGTAGCTGCACTTGAGTGTGTATGTGCCTACAGGCAATTGCTCTACACCTGCCTCATTCTTGTGCGGTATGACACCCCAGCTGTCTGTCTCATCGCTGTTGTAGGCACGGCATTGTGCATAGACCCATTTGCCACCCTCAGTTTCGGAGGCTGTGACTGAGACTTTGCCGGTATTTCCAAGAATAATATGTACTTGTACTACCCCTTCTATCGGTACAGCAAACTGTGCCTCTTTCTTTAGGTCGCCGCGGTGCATTTTGATACGGTATTTTCCGACAGGAATCGTAAAAATCCTTGGTTTATCTATGTAGGTTTTATAAGTATCTGTAAGCTTTTTGCCTCTGGAGCTGTATATCTCAAAAGATGCTTCGATCTGTGCCCCGTCTTTGCGTGCGCTGGCAGTAATTGCTACATTGTTTTTTGGTTTTCTCATCGCTGGTTTTGGCTTGGGCTTTGGTTTGG